>JAFMDF010000421.1 GCA_017857395.1 Bacteroidota bacterium
TGTTGTAACTACAAAAATAGAAAGTCTTTTTTTATTCGTTTTGAACACGCTACCAACACCCCCATCAATGGTAAAAGAAATTGTTTTCCCAGCAGGGTCAGGGTCAAAGACTAAGCCTGCCACATTAGGCACCTCAATCTTTAACCAAGTATCAATAATTCCATCCTTAGCCTTTAAGGAAACAGTCGGCAAATTATCCTGAATATCAGGTGTCTCGATTAAATCAACAGAAAAATTAAGTAGTTCATCGGCATACAATTCTACATTAATGGTATCGGTTGCCCAATATAATTTTTGCGTCACCACATCAAATTCCCAGCGGATGGTGTCTAATAATTGGTTGCCGCTAACGGCAGCGGTGGCTTGGGCGATAATGACTTCCAGCGTATGTCCATCGTAGCCTTGAAGCACACTAAAATCATCCATAAAATTATCCTCTGTTCCTAAGTCAAAAGTTAACTCATTATTAAAACAAACGGGTGTAAATGGAACGGCTGCATTATTATTTGATTTATCGACAATCATTATATCAAACTTGTCCGTAAGACTCAATAAAGGACAATCTAAGTTTTGGTTAAAGGCAGCTTTAAATGCACCGTCCCCTTTCAGCCACAGGCCATCCGCAGGTTCTGGGGGAGTTAATAGACGTAAAGCACTTCTATCAATTGTTCCTGAAATAACATTAGAGGGGTTTTCAGAACCTTCACAGGTTGCCATCACCCTTACTTCATATTTACCATCGGGATAAGTCACCACATTATTGGGGATTGCCCAAATAATTGGATAAGAGGGCGTGCCTATAAATCGTTGATTAAATGCGCCTAAGAACTCGGCAGTTGGGTTGCGTTGCTCACTATAGGGCGGGTCAAAACCTGGAATTTCGAAGCCTCCAAAATCAACCAAGAGTTCATTTACATTCACATCATCCCAATCATCCCCCACGTCTACTCTTCGATATTGTAATTTTAATCGTTCAAAAACGGTATTATCAGGTTGGTAATCTCTCACCTTCACCACCAAGGTATCATCTACGCCATTGGCTACCCAATTATTATTAGGGGAAACAATGGTTACTGGGGAGCAAGGTGTTTGGAAATGTACAGATAAATCTATCTCATCAAAATTTTGATTGGGTCCGCCACAAGATGCCCAAACCCCTACTTTGATATTATCATATTGGTAAGCTACATTTCTTTCTAAGGTTAAGGTGAAATCTTGCGGCACATTTGATGGAATTTTATTAAATAGATCTACTTCGCCTAAAATAGACCCCGCCAATTTTAATCGAGCACCTTTCCCATTGCTCGTATTGTCTAGATAAGCCGTTATAAATCTAGCCTCATCAAAAGGATTATTATTGGTCACTCTAACCGTTAAAATAACTGGTTGATTTGGGTCTTGGTCAAACAGTTGAAGGGCCGTTTTAGCCGTTCCTGTTTCAGGATCAATAATTTGAATCTTAGGGTCATCTCTGATAATCGTACCATCCTCGGGAGGACAAGAAGACCGTCCTCCAAAACGATAAAAATAAGGAGAATGGGTAGGAGAAACGCCCTGTACGACCGTTACAGAATGCTGGTCGCCCGTATCATCATCTGATAAGGTGTAGCTCATGTCAATAGCTTCGGAAACAGAATTAACTTTGGTATGTTTATAATCAAATCTAAAACTAAGTTCTTGAGAAAATTTAGTTTTAGTATTCGCTAATGTTATCGTAGTTCCTATAGAACCACCCGCCCCGAAACCTGCCCAAGTCCCACTAACTAGTTCTAGTTTTGAATCCGATTTTAGCGAATTTGAAAGATTTGTTCCTACGCTTGCAAAACCGATTTGAGAAGTCGTAGAACTACGCGCTAAACTTAAGCTTCTAGTGATGGATGTATTGGCACTAAAAGTGGTATTCTCCGCAGCTTTTCCAAATTGATTATCAAAAATAGGGTCGGAATAGCCATCTGCTGTTTGCCATAAATCCTCGTCGAATAAAGAAACTTGTAATTCTTGTAAACTATTATCGTTATCTGCCAATTCTTTGATGGCACTCAAAGCATTATTATACGCATTGACTGCCTCATCATCCCATATTAAATCCGATTGTCCATATTGTTGACAAAATTCCTCTTGCCATACGGCAATCGCCGCCACTCTAAAATTGTAATTAGAAAAACCTTGCACTTCTTTTGCATAATCTACATTGCACAGTACTAAATGAGGTAATGTTTTTTCTCGATGATAAATCAATACTTCGTCCCAATTTTTAGCCGTATTTTCCAAGACCATTCGCTCTTTCTCTTTCTCTTTTTGTTCATCTAAAGGCCGTTCATCTATATCTGCTACTCTTCGAATATTATCCTCCCTAATTCGTTCAATTTGGTCAATCGTATAGACCCATTTTGTCGCTACACTGGAAGGGGTAAATCCTATTTCAACTGACTTTCTAATCTCTCCACAACCAACAACTTCAATATTTTCAATTAAGCCATATTGATAGGCCACTCCCATCCCAACAATAATATCTCCTTGCTCTCCAATCGCCTTATTACCTGTTCCTGTACTAATGGATTCTGTTACCGTACCTGTTACATTTAAAGTCATCTCTCTTGAGCCACCGCTACTTACATCTACATTAATATCTGTACCCCCACCAAATCCAAATAGACGAAATCCAGCGGAAAAACCAAATTTATACCCCGTACTTCCCGAATAGGAGTTAGAAATACTTGTTGAAAAGGTCTTACCCGCTTTTAAGGTCGTAGAACTATTATCGCCAGGTGGATCTCTTAAGATATATAAAGGATAAGGTATAATTTCATCATCTGGGTCTACTATCACATCATACCCCGGTACCGCCGAACTACCTTCTATCACGATTGGAATAGTTATCGTCTTTAAAAAGCTACCTGTCTCCGTAAAATAACTCAATTCCATTCCCCAACTATATGGAGAGACGATATTAGGTGCTCCTGTTAAAAAAGAATAAGCAGGAAATCTATTCAAACCCGGATCAAAGTAAATAGTATCTAATTGTTTATTGGTAGACTTTGCTGCTGGATTATTAATGACCACATAACCTTCCTGTACGGCACAATTAACGCCATTCTGTAATTCTGATACTTGAAAAGATACCGCTACTGAATCCTCTTGTTGGAGTTTATGTGGAATTTCAGCACATACAAATTGTCCAAAATTGGCGACCGTAATTGTAGGCGTTATATGAAACGTAAGCTTAACGCTGCTGTTTTTAGTAAGGTTGTCTACTATCTCTTCGTCGGTCAATCTAAGCATAGCTTTTTGTGCTAATTGTTGCTGATAAGTATTATGTGCGGTCAATAAATTCAACGTCCCAGGTCTGAATTTAAGATAATCTAGCACAATACTTCCTATACTTGTCTTATTGACGGCTTCAACAGCCGTAATGATTAGCCCATCTATTGGTGGTAAGTCAACCATTAATTCCCCACTAGCTGGATTCAACGAAACCGTTTTGTCATAACAACCTTTGGCATCTCTAATCCTCACCTTAAATTGCTCCCCATATATTGGTTCCCCACAAGTATTTTTAATGGAAATTAAGGCTGGATACGTAATGGTTTGTTCAAAATTAACAGTCGTCACTTCATTTTCCATCAGCGTAGGAAAATCAGCTGCTAGAAAAAGGGTATCTGTACCTGCTGTTGCCTTAAAATTATAAAAAGTCGTATCCATACTAGCACCAAAACTCGTTCTAAAGTTTTCTATCGTCAAATATATCTTTTCCAATCCTTGTTGGTTAGGATCAATAGCTAAAGAGTAATTGCCATTTTTATCGGTCTTTACACTCTTAGGAATAGCGTCAACACCTACTACCTTTGACCATACCATAACTTTTATACTATCTAAACCACAAATATAATCTTCGTCCGCATGCCTTACTTGACCGACGATTGCTAGTCCTACTTCATCAAAGAAATTGATAGGACCAGCTTGTTTATTACTACTATTTAGGATAGGAGTGTTCGTATTTGGTACTGGCTTAATAGTATGGTCTTTATAACTCGCCAAAACGGTAAAGTTAGCTCCAAACTCGCCATAATAAACCTCTGTAAATTCAAATTCGCCAATTCCATTCGTCGTGGTAGTCATAGACACAGTCCGATTAATTCGTGTTTCGGCTTCATCCGCATAAACAATTCCCTCCAGGATAATCGTTGCCCCACTTACTGGCGCTTGTCCAGTTAAAGTTTTCACAGAACCCGTTATCTTTCCATCCGCCTTTCTAGTTCCTTTAATGGTTGCATACACAGATTCTTGCTCACCAGCATAGGCAACCACTTGATACGTATAGGTTTTACCAGGGATGCCATCTGTATCAGAGAATGTTCTATTAGTTCGAGCTACGGTTCCGATTTCTACGCCATCTCTATAGATTCTAAATTTGTCAATAATTTGAAGTTCTTCATAAGTCCAGTTGAGTTTAAGTTCGCTAGTAGCTGTTCCATCTGAGGTTAATTGTTCAGGCGCATTTAAAAGACTATGGATATACAAATTATTCAGATCCGAACTAAAGACAAATTTATCATTCATTACCATGTCACCATTACGATGGACTCCCTGAAAGAACTTAACAAAATTCCAATTTTCATCATTATCTTTTTTATATATTCGAACCCCTGAATTACTAGTACTTGTAACAGAAACAGCTGCTAAGTCTCCATCAATAGCAACTATTTCTCCATAATCTGAATTATTGATGCCTGAAGGAGGTGCTAAAGTTGCATTTCCAATCCAATCTGTTCCGTCTTTTTTGTAAATAAAAACTTTATTTAAAAAGGTAGACCCTCCTATCGCATAATCGCCTGAGATATCTACTGACGATCCAAATAAACCCGTCTGTTGTCCATCTAGTGCGTTTAATAGGAGCGTTGAGTCTAAATCACTTACTTTAGTTATTCCTAATCCCCCTCTAAACTCATCATTAGCAAGATGCCCTGAAACTAAAGTTCCATTATCTACTGCCATATCCCACACCGATAAAGGATCTCTAGATGCACCATAAATTATAATATCTTCATTTACATAATTACCTCCATCCAATTTAAAAATTTCTCTAAGGCTATAATCTTCAAGGTCGGCTCCTGTGGAAGTTAATGAAGTAGAAAATATAGGAGCTGCGGTAAATAGCTTTCCTTTATCCATGGTAAGCACTATTCTTGGTCTGAAAAAGGTACTAATTGCACTAAAAAATCCTTCAAATATCGGTATAAACTTAAAGTCATCTAAATTAGGATGTGTTGAAATATCATAATGCCGTAGTTTTAATCCATCATAAGCTACTATTCTATCTTCTTCTACTGCTACAGATTTACCAAGTTCATTCCCATAAAAAGGAAACGTGTTGAATCTCATAGGTGCTACGCCACCAAATTTCCATTCATTATCCTCATTTTTATAATATTCAAAGGTATTATTATCGGGTCTCCCAAACACAAGTATATCCCCATCTACTGCAATAGATTGGACCCCAGATTTTGCGATTACTTGGGTTTCACTTTTAGCCGTAGGCTGAATATTTCTGGCATACCGATCGCTACAATAAACGACCCCATTAAATGCTCTACAAGCCTCTAGATAAATATCTCCAGGTGTAGTCTCTAGGTCATAAACTCTATCATTTTCATCAATTACTATGACTGAATTATGGTAGGACATTTTGAAATAATCTATTGCTATTTCTGGGTCATACTCCCAAATAAGTGCAGTATGCCCCACTTTATTAGTACCAAAAAATTCAGGAATATTAGGTGGTTTAGGGAAAATTACTGAGTTACAGGCAGCTACTTCTGCAGAGCTATAAGTGGCATTATCGCCTTTTTTAACTGCCTCTATCCTATATAGAATATCCAGAGTAGGATGGGATTTATGCAGAAAAGAATAACTGTCTATATTTCCTCCTCTTATCCTAGCTATTTCTTCTTTATTACTCATCGGATTGGTATAAGAAATGATAAACTCCTCCGCCTCTCCTGAAAAATAATCCCAAGTAAGTTTAGTCCTGCCTTTACTCGCTTGAATTTCTATTTGAAAATTAGAAACCGAAGGAATAGCAGCTAAAGTAATCGTTTCTGATAAAGCCCTAGAGAAAAAGCGCAGCTGCTCTCTTTCAACAAAAGCAATTACTTCATAAGTATTAGCCGTTTCAGGAATAGAGTTATTATCTATAAAATGGGTAGAATCATTCCCAATAGTTGCAATCAAGGTTTGGTTTCGATAAATTTCAAAGCCATCCACTTTTGTGCTATCAATCGTCCAATCGACTTTAACTCGATTAGATTGGATAGGAGGAGGATTTATGTCACAATTTCTACCAGGAAGTGTTCCATATTGTTGTAAAGTCAATGCTTCTACCCTTGCGATGTCAGGATAATCTAATTCTACTGTACGAACTTCGGATAAATAAGCCACCCCTTTTACTTTTCGTTCTGCATAAACAGCATAAAGGTACCTTTCTCCTGGCACACCCGTCGAATCAATGTATTCCATTTTTTCTCCTGCTTTAATAGCAGCAACAGGTACATCATTTCTAGTGACGACATAGCTATCGTGATTATCAAAAGCATGTCCCCAACGAACAGCTACCCGATTGGCGCCTCTTATTTCATTCGCCATTAAATGCTGTACGGGCAAGAGGATAGGGTAAATCATGGAAGTACCCGTTTTGAGTGAATATTTCCGCCCTGCTGGGGTATCCAAATAGGCTTGAATTGCATAAATATAAGTATACCCCGGTGCGCCGCCATCATCTACCAATTGGAATCGTTCTCCTCGCTTAACTTCTCCAAGAACATCATTATCCGTCAGTCCTCTATAAATAATAAACCCTGAATAAAGGTCATCTTTGGGACTCCACGTAACATCCACCCCCATCGTCGCATAATTAGCAGCAGCAATGAAGTAATCTGGCGTTTGAACCGTATCCGCAGGAAATAAAACAGGTTCAAAATAGTTAATAAAATCCTGTTCGTAATTTTGAACACCAATGGCAACGGTCATTGCTTGCTCCATCATTGTCTGAATCCCAACTGTTTGTTCAAAATCAGTATTACTACCCGTGGCACGAATGACTAGTGGTTTACGCATGAAGTTCTAAATAGTATTTATTGTAACTTTGCGGTT
>JAFMDF010000422.1 GCA_017857395.1 Bacteroidota bacterium
TTATAGAAAGAATAGCAGAAAAACTAAAATTAATCCCCGATTTACACAAAGACCGAGCCGGAGATTTACAAAGATTAGCGCCTAATGGTGATTTGACCAAATTTCCACCAATGGACCAATGGGATGATTGGACGGAATACGAAGCAAAATCTTGGCCCAAAGTAGAAAAGAAAAATTACACCATTGTCCCTACTACTTGCTTTAACTGTGAGTCTGCTTGCGGATTGACGGCTTATGTGGATAAGGACAAAATGGAAATTAGGAGATTTGAAGGTAATCCTTATCATCCTGGTAGTAGAGGTCGTAATTGCGCAAAAGGTCCAGCTACCATTAATCAAATCACCGACCCCGACAGAATTTTATATCCACTAAAAAGAGTAGGAAAAAGAGGCGCAGGAGAATGGGAAAGAGTCTCTTGGGATGAAGTATTAGACGATATTGCTGGTCGAATGCGCAAAGCTATTCAAGAAGAAAGAAATAACGAAATAGCTTATCACGTAGGTCGGCCAGGACACGAAGGGTACGCTAATCGAGTGATTCAAGCGTGGGGAGTCGATGGACATAATTCGCATACAAATGTTTGTTCGTCCAATGCACGTTTGGGATATAACCTTTGGTACGGCTATGACCGACCTTCCCCTGACCATGCGAATGCTAAATTTATCCTCTTAATTTCGGCGCATTTAGAAAGTGGTCATTACTTTAATCCACATGCACAGCGGATTATAGAGGCGAAGATGAAAGGGGCAAAATTGGCGACAATGGACCCTCGTTTGTCTAATACCGCCAGTATGTCGGATTATTGGATGCCGACTTCCCCAGGTTCTGAGGCTGCGGTCTTATTGGCAATGGCTAAAATCATCTTAGAAGAAGGCTTGTACAATCAGGCGTATATAGAAAACTGGGTCAATTGGCAGGATTACTTAGAAAAATTGCATCCTGGAACAGCGGTAACTTTTGAAAATGCCATTGCTAAAATTATTGAGCATTATGCAGTCTTTACGCCCGAATATGCCGAAAAAGAAAGTGGGGTCAAAGCAGCAACGATTATTGATGTCGCCCGACTAATTGGTGCAGCAGGAGAACATTTTGCCTCACATACTTGGCGAAGTGCAACCGCAGGCAATGAAGGTGGTTGGCAAGTGGCTAGATGTTTACACTTTCTGCAAGTCTTAACAGGAAGTGTTGGCACTAAAGGAGGAACTTCTCCGAATAGTTGGAATAAATTTAAACCAAAGTTTTTTGATACTCCGCCCTCCCAAAAATTCTGGAATGAACTACATTTTCCAGATGAATATCCTATGGCTTTCTTTGAAATGAGTATCCTCCTACCCTATTTCTTAAAAGAAGGCAGAGGGAAATTGGATGTGTATTTTACGAGGGTATTTAATCCCGTTTGGACATATCCAGATGGATTTTCATGGATAGAGGCTTTATCAGACCATGATAAGATAGGCATGCATATAGCCATGACACCAACTTGGAATGAGACCGCTTTCTTTGCAGATTATGTTATTCCAATGGGGCATTCTGCCGAAAGACATGATTTGAATTCTTACGCTACGCATTCGGGTACATGGATTGCTTTTAGGCAACCCGTATTACGAGAGGCAGCTAGACGAGCAGGAAAAAAAGTAAACTTCACCTATGAAACCAATCCTGGAGAGGTATGGGAGGAAGATGAATTTTGGATTGAGTTAAGTTGGCGCATTGACCCTGACGGTAGTATGGGTATTCGAAAGCATTTTGAATCGCCTTATAGAAAAGGGGAAAAGATAAATATTGACGAATATTACCAATTTATTTTTGAAAATACTAAAGGTTTATCCGAGACAGCGAAGAAAGAAGGTTTGACGGAGTTAGATTACATGAAAAAATATGGCGCTTATGAGGTAGAACGTCATAAATTTAAGAAAAACGAAAATCCATTATCTGAAAAAGAGATGGAAGGGGCAACTGTTGATGAAAAAACGAGCATTATTAAAAAGAACGGTAAAGATATTGGCATCATGGTCAAAGGAAAGCCATGTGTTGGCTTCCCCACTCCAACTCGTAAAAACGAGCTTTATTCCCAAACGATGGTGGATTGGAAGTGGCCAGAATATGCCTTACCCGAATACATTAAGAGTCATGTGCATCCTGAAAAATTAGATGCAGAAAAAGGAGAATATGTTTTGCTACCTAATTTCCGACTACCCACTTTGATTCACTCCCGTTCGGCTAACTCAAAATGGTTACATGAAATCTCCAATCGTAATCCAATTTGGATGCATCCAAAAGATGCTGGTCGGTTTAATTTTAAGACAGGGGATTTGGTTCGAATAAACACTGATATTGGGTACTTTATCGACAAGGTTTGGGTAACAGAAGGCATGAAACCTGGGGTAGTCGCTTGTTCGCATCACTTAGGAAGATGGAGAAGAAAACAAGATTCTGGTAACCGATGGGGAACAAATACGGTCAATATTGAAAATGATGGAAAAGGCGGTTGGAAAATGAAGACTATTCAAGGCATTCGACCTTTTGAGAGTAAGGATAATGATAGTAAAAGAATTTTCTGGTCAGATGGAGGCGTTCACCAAAATATGACCCATGCCGTTCATCCTGACCCACATTCTGGGATGCATTGTTGGCATCAAAAGGTACGTGTTGAAAAACCGCATGCAGGCGATAAATATGGGGATATTTTTGTGGATACGGAGAAATCTTTCCAAAATTATAAAGATTGGTTGGCAAAGACTCGACCTGCACCTGGACCAGATGGTTTACGACGAGTTTATTGGTTCAAGCGGCCGTTGAAACCTGCTAAGGAAGTGTATTTTAAAGCAAATATGGATGAGCATGGTAAGTTGAAGGAATAAATAAAACGGTCTTTCAATTAGTATGATTATTTTTTAACGGATTTGGAAATATTTAGAGGTGGTTTATAAGAAAACTAATTTATTTCCAAATCCTATAGTATTTTATCTATTTCTAATTTGTTTTACTTTGAATATATATAACAGTTTATTTTCTAAATAGCGCACCCCTAATATTCCATTACTACCATAACCCTATTTTATACTTTCAATTTAGTAGGCTTCAATTTCAAGCCTCATAGGTAATGACTTATACCAATAGATAGCTAAGAATTAAAAGGTCAAATAAGAAAACCAAGAACATAAGGGAGAAAAAGATAGTAGGCTGTTTTCAGAGAAATAGCGACTTGAATGGCGGTGGTCACAAGATGATATTGCTATTCGACGCACTTATTTTCTCGTAAAATAGCTATGGTCTTCCTATCCCTTTTACTACTTTTTTAACTCACTTTTTAAATTCAATAAAATGAAATTTTCAAATCGCTTTAAAAAGTTATTTCTTGCAGGATTTGTCTTATTGCTGAGTTTACCGACTTTTGCTACAGACGGTTACTTTGGTTTAGGTTATGGCGCGAGACAGAAGGGGCTAGCAGGAGCTGGAATTGGGTATTATCGTGCTTCTTTGATTAATGCCAACCCAGCAGGTTATGGTTTTTTGGATAAATCTTTTAGTGTAGGAGTTGCCCTTTTTAGCCCAATTCGACAATACACAGTAGTTGGGAATCCTTCTGGATTGCCAGGAACTTTTGGCTTAACCCCAGGAACGGTTGAAAGCGAAACCAACATATTTGTTATTCCAAACTTTTCTGGAAATTGGCGGATAGATGAAAAAAATGCTTTTGCAGTTTCTATTTTTGGCAACGGTGGCATGAATACAGATTATCCTTCGAGAACCTTTCATGACCAAAATGCAGAAAGAACAGGAGTTGACTTAGCACAATTATTTGCCAATTTTTCTTATTCAAGAAAGTTGAGTGAGCAGCATAGCTTGGGTATAACTGGTATCTTAGGTTATCAGCGATTTGAGACAAGTGGATTAAGTAATTTTGCGCCATTCTCAAGTGATGCTACCTTACTTACAAATAATGGTGATGATAATTCCTTTGGGGTAGGGTTTAAAATTGGATATATGGGAACCCTTACAGATGGATTGTCTTTGGGTGTAGTCTATCAGTCCAAAATATTTATGAGTAAATTTGAGGATTATGCAGGATTATTTGCGGAACAAGGCGCTTTTGATATTCCTGCTTCTTGGGCAGTTGGTTTGGTGTATGAACCTTCAGAAAAACTAAGATTATTATTTGATGTCAAGCAGATTTTATATAGCGGAGTTCCAGCCATAGCTAATCCAATTGATGCAAGAGCTTTACCCCCAGCTTTTTTAAATCCAGGAGGCGACCCAAACAATCCGATGGATTATACACCTAATCCAAACTATGTGCCGCTTGGCGCAGATAATGGTTCAGGTTTTGGCTGGGAAGACATGCTAACCTTTAAAGTAGGTGCAGAATATGAAGTAAATGAGAAATGGATGGTTAGAGGTGGATTTTCTTATGGCAAACAACCCGTTCCAGAGTCAGAAGTTGTTTTCAATATTTTAGCACCGGGCATTATAGAAAACCATCTTGCTTTGGGTTTTAGTCGGACGTTAAATAATAATAAGCGAATTGATTTTTCTTTTAATTATGCTTTTAATAATAGTGTGACGGGATTTAATCCGTTTGATTTTGATGCTGCTCAAGCAATGCAAGGAAATTTTGTTCCGAATCAAACAGTTAAATTAGAAATGAAACAATTTGATTTTGAAGTAAATTTTGTTTTTTAGAACCATTGCATTGGAAAGAGTAATCAAAAGCTAAAAAATAATAAAAGAATATTATTTTTGTCAATGCTAACAAGTCTAAAAGTGAAGTACCTAAACACGTAATAATTGAGGTGTTTAGGTACTTCAATTTTAGCCATAACTAGTGTATCTATGGAATTCAAGAAATACCTACCCATTTTAAAATGGATACCCAATTATACCAAAAGTCTTTTTAAAAGTGATTTGGTAGCAGGGTTGACCGTTTGGGTCATGCTAGTGCCCCAAGGGATGGCTTATGCCCTCTTAGCAGGAATGCCACCTATTTACGGTTTATATGGCGGCTTAGTACCCTTGTTTCTTTATGCTATTTTAGGCACTTCTCGCCAAATGTCAATTGGACCAGTTGCCGTTTCTGCACTTTTAGTCCTAGCAGGTATTAGTCAAATAGCCGAACCGACCAGTCCTGAATATATTTCTTATGTTATTTTAACTGGATTTTTGATTGGAATTGTTCAACTATTGGCAAGTTTTATTCGCTTGGGTTTTCTAGTTAATTTTTTATCTCACCCTGTGATTGCAGGATTTACCTCCGCAGCTGCGATTATTATTGCTGTTAGTCAGTTGAAATATTTGATGGGAATAGAAATTCCTAGATTTTCTGCTTTAACGGATACGGTGAGCTATGCTTTTCAACATATTGGAGAAATGCATCTTCCTACATTCTTGTTTTGTATAGGAGGCATTGCTTTAATTTTAGGTTTAAAGAAAATTAATAAAAAGATTCCTGGTGCTTTGATAGCGGCAGTTCTAGGTATTGTACTAGTTAAGTTTTTGGGATTAGACCAGCAAGGAATAGATATTGTGAAAAATGTACCAGAAGGATTACCTGCTTTTAATTTACCTGCATTTACTTTAGAAAATATTCGGCTTGTTTTCCCAACGGTCTTAACGGTTACCGTTATCGGTATTGTGGAATCCATTGGTATTGCAAAAGTGTGGGAAGCCAAACACAAAAACTATAAAATAGATGCCAATCAGGAACTTTTAGCATTAGGTGCTTCCAAAATAGCGGGTTCATTTTTCCAAGCAATTCCTACCTCTGGTAGTTTTACTCGGTCCGCGGTCAATAGCGAAAGTGGTGCAAAATCGGGAATGGCATCCATCATTACTGCTGCTTTAATTGCATTGACCTTACTTTTTTTAACCCCACTTTTCTATTTTTTACCTAAAGCAATTTTAGCAGCCATTGTATTATTATCCGTCAAAAGTCTATTCGACTTTCACGAGGCAGTACATTTATGGAAAACACATAAAGGCGATTTCGTTATGATGATATGTACTTTCCTAATAACATTAGTTTTGGGAATAGAAGAAGGCGTTTTAGCAGGGGTTGTTTTATCTGTATTAATGGTGATGTATCGGAATTCCCAACCACATATTGCGGTTTTAGGACAATTACCAAATACAAAGTATTTTCGAAATATTACTCGCTTTCCAGAGGCAACTCAAATACCAGAATGTGCTATTATTCGTTTTGATAGCCAGTTGTTTTTTGCCAATGCGCTTTATTTTAAGGAATTTATTGAGAGTCTAGTAGAATCCCAATCACAACCTTTAGATGCACTAATTTTAGATGCGTCTAGTATTCATGATATTGACTCTAGCGGTTTAAATGCTTTGGGCGAAACGAATACTTTTCTTAAAAATAGGCAGATTAAATTTTATATTGCAGGAATTATTGGTCCAGTTCGAGACCGATTATATCAATCTGGTTTAATGGAAGAAATTGGTAAAGAAAACCAGTTTATGTACTTAGAGGATGCTGTAGGATGTTATCAGAAAAGAAAGAATAAGGAGACAGATTTATGGGTCGATAGTGCTATTCAAACCAATTATAATAAAAAATAAAACGATGCAAAAAATCCAACAAGGATTAAAAGAAAATGCCTTCCAGTTCTGGATATTGGTATTAGTTAATGCCTTTGTTGGTGGAATGGTCGGCTTAGAGCGTTCCATTTTACCCGAAATAGCGGCAGAAGAATTGGGTGTCGCCAGCA
This sequence comes from Bacteroidota bacterium, assembly GCA_017857395.1. Classification (GTDB taxonomy): domain Bacteria; phylum Bacteroidota; class Bacteroidia; order Chitinophagales; family Saprospiraceae; genus JAFMDF01. The sequence continues at coordinate 6,720 of JAFMDF010000422.1, forward strand.
AAACCGCTATTCTTTCTTTCATCATTGCCTTTGGTGTCTCTAAAGCCTTGACCAATTATTTTACTGGCAGATTTGCTAATCGGTTTGGTCGTAAGAACCTTTTGATTATTGGTTGGCTCTTTGCGCTGCCTATTCCGCTTTTATTGATTTTGGCCAACTCTTGGGAAGTCATCATTTTTGCCAATGTACTTTTAGGAATTAATCAAGGATTAGCATGGTCGAGTACAGTAGTGATGAAAATTGATTTAGTAGGCGAAAAGGAAAGAGGCTTTGCGATGGGCTTAAATGAATTTTCGGGCTACTTTGCAGTTGGTATCTTAACTTTTTTGACAGCTTGGATAGCGGATGAATATGGGCTCCGCCCCTACCCTTTCTATCTAGGTTTTGCTTTGGCCATATTGGGTTTATTATTTTCCATTTTTGTAGTAA
>JAFMDF010000423.1 GCA_017857395.1 Bacteroidota bacterium
ATGGTAGTACCATTTTGGCGAAAACCAATCATAGACATTGGAAAATTTATCGTAATATTTGATAGCTGCTTTTAGTTGCTTATCCATTATGTAATAAGATTAAATCCACCTTCTAACTTCATTCAAATATTGCTCGTAGGCTTTGCCATGTGTGGTTCTTAAAAATGCTTCCTCCAATCTGATTTGGGTATTGATACTAACCATTGATAACGAAACGATGAGCAAGGTAAACGCATTTGGAATTATCAACAACAGCCCTACATTGGCAATCATTACCCCCAAGAAAATAGGGTTTCTTGAAATGGAGAATAAGCCGTTTGTGACCAGTTCGGTTTTGTTCTTTTCATCAATTCCAATTCGCCATGAGTTTGCCATTTGTGATTGGGCAAGCCAAACCAAAACGAGTGAAAATAGTAGTAAGCCCCATCCAATATATTGCAAAGTGCTATTTTCTAAATACCAAAATGGTAATAAATATTGATACCATTCGCTTTTGAAAGCATAAATGAATACCACTACAAATTCCAACAGAGAAATGAAGGTAAAAACTTTACCATTATAGCCATGTGCATCATCCGTTTTATTAAAAGTTAAAGGGTTTACTCCTGTTCTTTTCCAAAGCAGGTAAGACCGCAGGAAGAAAACAAAAAAGAAATAGACAATTAGAAATAGGAATAAATAAATTGGCATACTCATTATTTTTTCTGCAAAAATAGGTCATAATTCAATGCAATAAAATTGCAAATATCATGTTCCTAAATTGGACAAAATCATAGCATCCCCTCTCTTAACAACTCTTCATCAAGAACCAACTATTCTTTTTTGTGCGCCCCCGAAGTAAATTTAAAACCGCCATTTTCTTTTGGGATGATTACAAAATACCCCGCTGTTGGAGCTTTCATACCATCATTTTTAACTATCCCTCTCATGTCCACTTGCAAATTATAAAATCGAAATTGGTCATCATCTTTTTCAACTGTATAAAATCCTTTTGCAAACCATTTCATTCTATCTACCAATGTTGGATTGACACCTTCCAAAAGATAGTCATTGCTTGGAAAATATTCAAAAGGAACTTGGTCATCGTTCAGGATAGAATATTTGTGCATATACAATCCTTCACTTGTTTTTGCTACACCATACCAATTAACATTAGCAATTCCGACAGGCATGGTCAATAAGGAATGGTAACTGATGCTTTGCTCCGCTAATTCTGCTTTGAAATGTTCCTCTACATGATTCTTAACGCCCAATGTGCCTAATAAATAGAGAGTACTTATCACAATTCCAATCGAATTATATACTGCTCTGGAAGGCTTATTGTTAAAAACAAATAAACTACAAATCAGCCCAGTTAGAAGTGGAACGGTATAAACAGGGTCAACTACATTAATGCTGTCAAAACCTACTCGCCAATCAGAAAATGGTAAAAATAATTGTGTACCATAAGCAGTAAAAGTATCCAGTAGCATGTGGGTGAATAATGCTAACCAGGTAAATATCCAGAGTCGCTGATAGCTTACTATTTTCGTCCATTTGATACGTTGCAAAACGTAAGCAATTAAGAACGCTCCAATAATGCTAAATACAATAGAATGACTAAATCCTCGATGAATACTTAGCATTTCAAACTTATCGTAAAACAAGTATAGCGCAACATCGAGGTCTGGAATGGTAGCGACAATGGCACCGAGAACAGCTCCTTTGTTTCCGATATGTTTGCCTAATGTGGCTTCGCCTATTGCTGCTCCTAATGCAGCTTGAGTTATACTGTCCATTATTGACTATTTTTTTTTAAAATCAGGGATTGAGCAATTATTCAACCCCTGATTCATTATTATCATTTTATGCTCCCACATTCCGCCATTTGAATATTGCAGGAATCACCGCCAAATTCAAAAACGTAGAACTTATCAATCCACCCAAAATAACAATTGCCATTGGGCTTTGAATTTCATTCCCTGCTTGTCCACCTGCTAATGCTAATGGAATCAATGCTAAACCAGTTGTTAAAGCAGTCATCAATATGGGATTCAATCGGTCGAGCGAACCTTCAATAATCGTATCTCGAAGATTAAGCCCTTCCTCTTGAAGTACCTGATAGCGACTCACTAATAAAATTCCATTTCGAGCTGCGATACCAAACAAACTGATAAACCCTATTGTCGAGGCAATAGAAATAATACCTGTCGTAAAGTACACGATGAACACTCCACCAATCAAAGCCAAGGGTAAATTCATCAATACAATTGCTGCTAATCCAAGGTTATTGAACTCCATATAGAGCAACAAAAAAATAAGCAGTATCGCCCCAATAGAAGTGATTAACAACATTCGGGTAGCTCGTTCTTCGCTTTCAAATTGCCCTCCGTATTCTACCCGATAGCCTTCTGGTAAAGAAATGTTGTTACCAACTGTTGTTCGTATCTCATTGACGACACTTCGCAAATCTCGTCCTGCCACGTTAGCCGAAACGACAATTTTGCGTTGTACATTTTCCCGATTCACAGAATTGGGATTACCCGTTACATCAACGGTAGCGACATAATGCAAAGGGATTTTTTCTCCATTATGCGCATCTATTAAACTGTTTCTAATCGCCTCCGCAGAATTTCTGTTTTGCTCATTGTATCGCACGACTAAATCGAAACTACGTTGCCCTTCAAAAACTTGACCAACTCGTTCTCCAGCAAAAGCAACGTCAATATAGTCCATAAAATCACCTAATCGGATACCGTACTTAGCCAGCATAATTCGGTTGGGCAAGATGCGAATTTGAGGGACTTCTATTTGCTGTTCTACATTGAGGTCAACCAAACCAGAGATACTTTCGATTTTCCGTTTGATTTGATTTCCAGTTGAGAACAATTTATTTAGGTCTGACCCGAAAATCTTAATAGCAATGTTTGCCCTCGTTCCTGAAAGCATGTGGTCTATACGGTGAGCAATGGGTTGTCCAATCGTAATGTTTGTACCAGGAACAACAGATAATTTGGTTCGCACATCTTCTAAAAATGCTTCCTCATCTCTTTTATCCAAAGTAAAAGGCACATCTATTTCAGACGCATTAACCCCTTGTGCATGTTCGTCCATTTCTGCTCTACCTGTTCGTCTGGAGGTAATTGCCACTTCAGGCATTTCCAGCATAATTTCTTCTACCAAAGCTCCTGCTTTATTGGATTCATCCAACGATGTTCCGGGAGGAGTGACTACGCTGATAACCAATGAGCCTTCATTGAATTCTGGTAAGAAACTACGACCTAAACCTGTCCCTAAAAAAACAGAAATGGCAAATAAAATGACTGCCGACAATACCACCAAACGAGGTATTCTTAAAACCAATTCCAGTACTTTTCGATAACCTTCTGCGACCGTTCTTTCTACCCAACTTCCTTTTGCCTGACGTTGGAGGCGTTGTTCATTCGTCAATAAATAACTGCTTAGAACTGGCGTTAAAGTAACTGCCACAAATAGAGAAGTGAAAATCGCTACTATAAAAGAAACACCCAATGGCTGTAATAAACGACCTTCCATCCCACTCAAAAAAAATAGTGGAATAAAAGCAGTAATGATAATGAGTGTGGCAATTAAAATAGAATTTCTAATTTCACTTGACGCATCAAAAATGATTTTTAAGGCAGCTTGTTTTGTCCCAATTGGTTTATTGACATTTTCTCTTAGTCGCTTAAAGATATTTTCCACATCAATAATCGCATCATCCACTAATGCTCCGATGGCAATCGCCATTCCTCCCAAACTCATGGTATTGATGGTGTAACCAAACAATTTTAAAACAATGATGGTGACTAAAAGAGAAACAGGAATTGCAATCAAAGAGATAACCGTAGTTCTCCAATTGAGCAGAAAAAGGAAAAGAACAATACTAACAAACAAAGCCCCTTCCAATAAAGTCGTTCGCAAATTATCAATAGATGCCTGAATGAAATTGGCTTGTCGAAAAATATGGGTGTTCATTTCCACGCCATTGGGCAATTGCTTTTGTACCCCAGCCATTGTTTCATCAATACGTTCTGTTAGTTTCAAAGTATTCGCATTCGGTTGTTTCATTAGCGTAAGAATAACCGATGGTTTTCCTGCTACCGCAGCATCCCCAATTTTAGGTGCAGCACTAATTCGGACTACTGCCACATCTTCAATTTTGATGGGCTTATTTCCTTCCATTTTAATCAACGCTTGTCCGATTTTTTCAACAGAATTAGTTCTTCCTTCTCCCTGAATAATGTACTGATTGCCAAACTCATTGATAAATCCGCCAGAGGCATTTCGGGTCGAGGCTGCTGCTGCCTGTTCTAATTCCATTAAGGAAACACCGAAGTATTTCATTTTTTCTGGAGATGCTGCAATTTCATATTGTTTGTACCCACCACCAATTACAATGACTTGCGCCACACCATTGATAGCCAATAATTGAGGTCGAATGTTCCAGTCTGCAATGGTTCGTAATTCCATTGGTGCTAAACTATCTGAACTCAGACTCAACAACATGATTTCTCCCATGATGGAAGAAATGGGCGCAAGGGTCGGATTCTCTACACCTACGGGTAGTTTGCTTTCTACTGTTGCTAATTTTTCGGCTACAATTTGACGGGCTTTATAAATATCTGTCCCCCATTCAAATTCTGCCCAAACAATAGAAATTCCCATTGCAGAAGATGAACGAATACGACGAATATTGGGCGCACCATTTAAGGCTGATTCCAATGGAAAACTAACGAGTCGTTCTACTTCTTCCGTTGCCATACCATGTGCTTCGGTCAGCACCGTAACAGTTGGTGCAGTCAGGTCGGGAAAAACATCTACATCCATTTCGGATGCAATGTAACCGCCTGTTATCATAATCAAGGCGAAAATCGCCAAGACTAAGAGTCGATTTCCCAAGGAAATCTGTATGATTTTATTAAGCATTATTATTTATTTTTGAATACAAATTCCAATGATTATTTTCCTAACCAATAATCCAATTCTATCCGCAAAGCATTGAATTTGTACGAGGCTGTTAAATACTGTTGTTTCACTTTTACGACTTGCTCCAAACCATCTAAAAATTCCAGATAACTAATTTCTCCTTCTCCGTAGGCTTTCAAATTGACCTCGCTTTGTTCCTTCACTATGGGAGTCAAATCTTGTTGAAGATATTCCAGAATGTGAATTTGATGTTTAAGCCGATAGCGGAGTTGACTAATCGTTCGTTCCAATTCCTGTTCTTTGGTTTTTAAATTTGCCTCCTGCACCTTCACCCCAACTTCTGCTGCTTCAATGCGCTCTTGATATGCCTTCTTAAAAAGGGGGACATTGACCCCTAATTGATAGCCAAACAATGGGAAGTTACCTGACATGGTTTGAAGTTTAAAACCTGAATTGATTTGTGGAAGTAGTTGTACCTTTTCCGATTCTATTTTAGCAAAAGCTAGTTCTCTTTGTGCCTCAATAACTTGCAAATGAGGATTGTTTTGTATCGTTGAATCAGGTAAAAAAGAGGCATCATAAGCTAAATCTCCCTGCACTTCATAGAGCGTATCGGATTGTAACCATTGATTAAACCAGGTCAGCGCAATTTGAAAATTTTCAAGAGCGTGTTCCTGCTCTAATTGAGCTTGTCCTAAACGGGAACGAGCTGCTAGTTGAGGAATTCTTCCCGTTTCTCCTGATTCTAATTGAGTGGTAGCTACCGATAAAAAGTTATCATACAGACGGATGTTTTCTGCAACTAATTCCTGTTCTTGTTTGGCATACAATAATTTATAATAAGCCTGTTCCACTTGTCGCTTTAGCTCCTGCTCTGTTAATGCCATTTGCTTTTCAGCAACCGCTGAACCTTGCTTGTAAAATGCTTGTTGAGTTTTAGCAACTTTGGGTAAGTAAAAATTTTGTTGAATATTAATAGAATGAATACCCGTTTGGTCATTCACTCCGAATTCTTCTCCAGAAAGGTAGAGTTGTGTTGGCTGCATTGGAAGTCCTGCATCTGCCAGTTTGTTTTGTTGGTCAATGGCAAATCTATCCCGTTCTAGACCAGCATAATTTTTTCGAGCGATACTTAGCGCCTCCTCCAAGCTAATGGATTTAGTTTGCCCGATGCTTGATGTTGTTAGGGCACAAACCAATCCCAGTAACAACAATAGTTGTATTTTAAATTGTCTCTGAATCATCTTTGAAAGATTTTAGTTGGTGATTAATGTTCATGTCCATGTGCAGGAATGGTGGAAGACATAGATGCCATTTTGATTTGATAAGCACCTTCCGTTACGACCCATTCTCCTTCGGTAATACCTGATAGGATTTGGACATTAACACCATCGTCCACGCCTAATTTTACTTCCCGTTTCTCAAAACTTTCTCCTCCTGTTTGGACATACACATAATTCAAACTATAATCTTGCATCAATGCAGACTTTGAAATAACCAACTCCTTTTCAATTGGATTGGTCAATAAAAATAACTCGACAAAAGAACCAGGAATCAATTCATGCAGATTATCCAGTTCAAACAAAACTGGAATAAAGCTACTTCCTTGTTCAATGACTTTTCCGTAAGAAATCAGCTTTCCATTATAATCATCAATAGATTGAACTTCTTTCTGGTAAGCTGTTTTAAAGTTGGCAGATTTGACCCTCCGCAATTTTGGAAGGTAGCTTTGAGATACTTCTGCCTGTAAAAGCAGGCGCCGATTATTGGTGATTTGAATTAATGGTGTGCCTTCTTCTACGAATTGCCCATCACTTACCATTACATTTTTTACAATACCCGACATCGTTGCTGCTACGGATTGCCCACCCGTATTATAACTACTGGTTAAGGTTTGAAACTCCGCTTGCGCAATGGTGTATTCCATTTTTCTGCGTTCGTATTCCTTCTGTCCGATGATTTGTTCTTTTACTAATTTTTCCGCTCGTTCAAAACCCGCTTTGGTGTTGTCAATACGAGCCTTTGCTACTTGGTACTTTTCTTCCATATTGGATTGCAACAAACCTTTGCTGCTAATGGTGAACAGGCTTTCTCCAGCTCGAACATCTCTACCCTCTTGTAGATTCTTACTTTTGAAAAAAACAATACCGCTACTTTTTGCAGCAATTATTTTTTCCTCTCCTTTGACAGGTTGAATTTCTCCTGAAGTATGAATCACTTC
>JAFMDF010000084.1 GCA_017857395.1 Bacteroidota bacterium
TCTGAGACGGATTTCTTGATTTTTTTGCTTTTAAGTATAATGATATTTATGTTAAGTAGGGCTTTCTTCCTAGTTGTCTTGTCCCAAAATAACCGGACTACTAATAGTGTATTTATGAAAAAGGGACAGAAAAGACCCTATTATGGTAAGCGTACCAAAGGACAAGTAATTGAGTCATATTTTAAGTCATCTGCGTCTATGGATGAATTATCAGAAATTCATGGAGTATTAGGTAGTAACACGGTTGCAAGTTGGTTGAAAAAAAATGGAAATTTGGGTATTTCAAAATATTCAAAATCTGAAATTATGTCAAAGTCACACGCTCCTATCGAGGAGAAAAATCAACGCGAAAAAAGATTTAAATTAGATGTGCACCTAAGAATTGGTGAATTAGAATCTGATTTAGAAACGACGCAGAAAAAAGTTCATTTTTACCGCTACTCGATGGACATTATTAACGACCTCGCTAAAGAGCTGTTAGGCATCGACCTTTTAAAAAAAACTGGACAGGAATTGTCCAATCGGTCTATGAGGCAGGAATCATGAGTATTAATGCTGCCTGTAAACTGTTAGGGTATGCACGCTCTACTTTTTTTGAAGTACGCAGTAATGGTATTTCAAAATCTAAAAAGGATGAAATTATAGAAGAATTTGTTCTTGAAAAAGTTAAACAAATAAGGAAAGAACAGAAAAGGTGTGGTGGGAGGAAAATGTATCTCATGATATGCAAAGATCCAGAGAAAAAGCTATATAAATTTGGCAGAAAAAGATTCTTTGAAATATTGAAAAAGCATAATTTACTAATAAAAAGGCGTAAAAGACGTGCAATTACAACGGATAGTCGGCTGTGGAGAGGTCAATACCCTGATTTAGTAAAGGAACTTATCCCCTCTCGTCCAGAACAGGTTTGGGTAGCAGATATTACTTATTTTAGAACAAAAGATGGTTTTATCTACGGGCATTTGCTAACGGATGGATACTCTAAGAAGCTAGTGGGTTTTGAAGTATCAGATAATATGAAGGCTACCTCTACCCTCTTGGCGCTCAAGATGGCTGTTGGAAATAGAGTTTATGACGAAGAATTAATCCATCACTCTGATCGTGGCTTTCAATATTTATCTAGAGTTTACACAGATTGTTTAAAAAAGCATAAGATAAAAATTAGCGTAACCCAAGATGGGAGCCCTTATGATAATGCTGTTGCAGAGCGCATGAATGGAATATTAAAAGATGAATTTGATTTTGGTGGTGTTTTTGACAATTTAGAACAGGCAAAAAAGCTAATCAAAGAGGTAGCCATTATTTACAATCAGAAACGGCTACATACTAGTAATCATTATTTGACACCAAATGAAATGCATCAACAAAGAGAATTAGAGATAAAAACTTGGAGAAAGAAGAAATAATTACAATCTTGGAATCAATTGATGAATCCAAGAGCGAAATGAGGAGGGGAATAATTTTTTTCTTTTTCAAAAAGCCCTCATTTAAGTGGGCGGGCTTTTTGGAAAAGAAAGAAATGCGGGCTGGCTTATTTATTTTTTAACCAGTCCGGTATTTCTAGGATTAGACATCTTATTGCGCGTAGAGGTAATTGAGCGACTTCTTGTCGCAGGTGGAGTTTTACGCAATTTGCAAAGAACCCCATATTGGGTATGTTTAAAGGAGTGGAATTTTAAATAATTTCCTATTCAAAATTCCACGTCCATTTATCTTAATTAATTGACCATTAACTTCTTCGTTTCTATCAGCGAACCATTAATGCTCGTATTCAAGAAATACAAACCACTTTCTAGCTGGTTCAATTGAAGTTGAATAGTACTGGCAGGTAGTTGATTAAATGGTACTTCTTGTACAACTTGACCTACCTGATTGATAATCCGAATTATTCCTTGCTGACCTGCATAAGCTTTTAAATTAATATTAACTTGATCACTAGCAGGGTTAGGGAATACTTCCATTCCTTTGGAGCCTTTAAGGTTTGTCTCCTGACTGATGTTTGGAGCAATTAAAGAGTTACTAACAATAGTTGCAGTTTCATTATACTCGCAAATTGGCGTCCAATCAGCCGTATAAAGTGCCGCTTTAATGTGGTATCGACCTGCAGGTAAATTATCTGCGGTTAACGAACTTGGACAATTTCCAAAACACTCTTTTACAAGCCCCCAATTAGTGTCAAATATTTTGACAATCGCTATAGGAGCAGACCAACCAGAAACGCTAATTTGGTGACCATTGACGGTAGTTTGTATAGCTGTACAATCATCTCCGTTGTTCCCGTTATTACCACCATCGTTTCCGCCGTTATTTCCATTATTATCACTACCGCCATTGCTACCACTATCACTACCGCTGTCATTGTTAACTACAACATCTTCTGTCGTTTCACAAATAAAACCCCAGTCGGAAGTATAAAATTGAACTTGGACGATGTATTTGCCTTTGGCAGTAGGATATTCAATTGTACTAGGGCAGTCACCTGAGCATTCCCATAACAGGTGCCAATCTTTATTAAAAATCTTAGTAATTTCAATAGGCGCAGTTAAACCAGTAACGGTAATTTGCCCATCGTTGCCACTAAAATTCAAGTCACTACAAGTCCCAGTATTGCTTCCTCCGTTATTACCACCATTGTTTCCTCCATTATCATTATCACAATTTGGAGGAGATACAGTAAAAGAAGTTTCACAGATTCCATCTTTTACATCATGGTCTTTTACAGAAAAGGATTTATCTCCATTAGCAATGACGATTCCTGTTATTCTTACAGGCACCCCATAATCTTGCATGAACACACCTACGCTTGGTACATCATAGCCCCATTCGCCTGCATTAGAACCATTCACCACTAAATCAAAGCTGAAAGTTCCATTTCCGTCACAAGTAATATTACTAACCTGTGGAGATAAAGAACATACTGGCCCAGCATCTGCTGGCGCAAAACCTGCATCAAAATTTAAGTTATTTTCGCCTGCTGCTAATGTGAAATCAGGTGTATAACCTAAGAAATCAATATCACTATCCAAGGCATCATTACCTCCTTGGTCTTTTGGAGAAGCGGTCAAATCAAAAGGTTGTCCAACCATTTTCAATCTGTAATTACCTGGTTCTAAATCGTTAAAGAGGTATTTTCCATCATCTCCTGTCATTCTAAAGCCAGCGAAATTACCATCTTTGTATAAGGCAACGAATACGCCTTTAATTCCAGGTTCCCCCGCATCTTGGATACCATTTCCATTATTATCTCGGAAAACAAAATCTCCTACACTTGCTTTGCCGCCACCATTATCTCTTGGCACAAAACCTGCGTCAATAGACGTATTATTTTCTCCTGCTGCTAAATTAATGGGTGCAGTCATACCATTTGGCTGATTATCACTATCTGTTGCATCATTGCCCACATCTTCTGGCGAATTTTCAAAACCATCAGGTTTGCCAAACATCACTTGGTAAGTACCTGCATTCAAATCATTAAAACTGTAAAATCCTTCGCCAGTCGTGAATGTTTGGGCTAGGGTATTTCCATTAGCATCTAATAGCTTTACAAACACACCGCCAATACCAGCTTCTCCGCCATCTTGTTGACCATTGGCATTATTATCAGCAAACACTTTGTCACCAATACTTCCCTTCAAATCAGGAACAGGTGCTAAACCAGCATCCACCGAATTATTCACTTCTCCGTCGGATAAGAAAAATGGATTAGTCATTCCATTATCGCCAATGTCACTATCCGTATTATCATTACCGATATTCATTGGAGGGGCAATAAAACCATTTGGAATATTTACCATAATCGAATACATACCAGCAGGTACACTTGTGAAACTATATTGTCCAAGCCCATCTGTAGTTGTTGTTCCAACGGTATTGCCATTGCTATCTATTAATTTAACGGTAACGCCTGCAACACCAGGTTCTCCTGGGTTTTGAACACCATTTCCATTATTATCTGCAAAAATTTTATCACCGATTGTACCGCCTGCTGGTGGGTTTCTAACAAATCCTGCATCAATGGTAGGATTATTTTCGCCAGCGGCTAAAGTAATTGGAGCAGTCATTCCGCTTGGTAAAGCATCACTATCCGTTGCATCATTTCCTTGATTCGGAGGAGATAACGAAGAACCATTTGGGGTATTAAACATCACTACATAAGTACCAGCAGCTAAATTGTTAAAATTATAATTTCCGTTATTGTCTGTAGTCGTTTGCTGAAGAATGTTACCACTATTATTCAATAATTTAACCGTAACACTAGCAACACCAGGCTCCCCACCATCTTGTTGTCCATTGCCATTCATATCAGAGAATACTTTGTCTCCAAGACTAGCATTATCTGGAACAATAGGTGTAAAACCAGCGTCGATAGTAGGGTTATTTTCACCATCAGCCAAGAAGAAAGATGCTGTCATGCCATTCGATAAATTATCGCTGTCAGAAGCATCGTTCCCTTGGTCTGAGGGGGATTGGGTAAACCCATTGGGGGTATTAAACATGACTTGATAAGTACCCGAAGCTAAACCTGTAAAGCTATAAGCACCATTGCTAGCAGTAGTTGTTTGTTGCGCTACATTGCCATTTGCGTCTATTAATTTGACGGTTACACCACCAATACCAGGTTCTCTATTGTCTTGTTGTCCATCACCATCTGTATCTGCAAAAACTTTGTCTCCCACCGTTGCATCAACTGGCTGAATGACTACATAACCAGCATCAATATTGGTTATATTTTGACCATCACCGATAAAGAAAGGATTCGTCATTTGGCTAGGTTGTACGTCTGAATCATTCTCATTATTACCCCCTTGTTTTGGCATGGTAATCGCAAATCCATCAGGTGTATTGAACATAACTTTATACAAACCTTGTGTTAGGCCCGTAAATACATAAGACCCATCGCTTGCAGTTGTAGTTTCTTGTAATACAGTATTTCCCATATCCAATAACTTGACCGTAACACCGCCAATTCCAGGGTCATTGCCATTTTGGATACCATTACCATTATTATCAACAAATACCTTATCCCCAACAGATGTCATCGTTGGCTGTTCAGGTGTTAAACCTGCATCAATAGAATTATTATCCTCTCCTGCAGACAAAACAATAGGTGCAGTCATGCCATTAGCTAAAATATCACTATCTAATGCGTCATTCCCTTGATTTGGAGGACTTGCCATAAAACCATTTGGAAAATTAACCATGATTTTATAAGTACCTGCTGGTAAATTATCAAAGCTATAAGCTCCATTATTTGAGGTAGTCGTCTGTTGTAAAACGTTATCATTTGCGTCTAATAATTTGACAGTTACGCCGTCAACACCAGGCTCATCGCCATCTTGTTGACCGTCACCATCGTTATCAGCAAACACTTTATCTCCAATTGAGCCATTAGCTGGTTGTTGTGGTATAAAACCTGCATCAACAGTAGGATCATTTTCACCAGGAGCCAAAAAGAAAGTTTCGGTCATACCATTCGGTAAATTATCGCTATCATTGGCATCATTCCCACCTTGGTTCGCAGGAGATTGGTCAAAACCTGCTGGTGTATTAAACATAATTTTATAAGTACCAGAAGGCACATTATTAAAAATATAAGCTCCATTAGAGCTAGTAGTTGTTTCCTGTAAAGTATTGCCGTCGGCATCTTGTAGTTTGACCGTAACACCACCGATTCCTGGTTCATTAGGGTCTTGGATACCATCACCATCATTATCCGCGAAAACTTTATCTCCAATAGTTCCATTATCTGGTTGAGGAGGCGTGAAACCTGCATCAATCGTTGAATTATTTTCACCAGGAGTTAAAGTGAAAAATTCCGTCATGCCTGTTACTAGATTATCACTATCCAAAGCATCATTACCAATATTGGAAGGAGAAGGAGAGAAACCAGTTGGTGTTTGGAACATTACTTTATAAATGCCTGGAGGAACATTGGTAAAGCTATAAGAACCATCACCGATAGTAACGGTTTGCAATAGGAAATTACCCGTAGCATCTAATAATTGCACCACTACACCACCAATACCAGGTTCATTAGGATTCTGTACGCCATTGCCATTATTATCGGCAAACACTTTATCGCCGATTACGCCATTATTAGGTTGGTCAGGCACAAAGCCCGCATCAACGGTATTATTATTTTGACCTGGTGCCACATTGAAAAAATCGGTCATTCCAGTAGGTAAAACATCGCTATCAATTTCGTTATTGTTTCCTACATCAGCAGGAGCAATGACAAAACCATTAGGTGTTGAGAACATTACTTTATAAATACCGGGAGGTACATTACTAAAAATATATTCACCGTTTCCTAAAGTAATGGTTTGGGCTACAAAATTGCCATTTGCATCTAATAATTGAACCGTTACGCCTCCAATACCAGGTTCATTCGGGTCTTGGATTCCATTTCCATTATTATCTGCAAACACTCTATCGCCAATAGAAATTTGACCTGGCAAAGGAGCTAATAAACCAGCATCAATATCCAAATTCATACTTCCAGGCGTTACTGGAATAAAAGGAGACATACCTGTAGTTGGGTCAACATCAGAGTCGTTAGCCTCATCATTTCCTTGGTTTGGAGGAGAAAAGGTAAATCCTGCTGGAAGGTTGGTGTAAGTCACTTTATAAACCATTCCTGCCATTGCAGTAAACTTATATTTTCCAAAAAAGTCAGAAGTTGTTTGAGCCACAAAACTACCATCGCTTTTATTTAAAGTAACGGTAACCCCTTGAATACCAGGTTCACCAGTATCCATAATACCATCTCGGTCTAAATCATTAAAAATCATATCTCCAATCATGCCTGTGCCTGTTTGGCCACAATCTTCTACGATAATCGTAATGTTAACCGTTCTTCGACAGGGTACACAAACTTCATTAAAGTTATTCCCATTATTATTTCCACTACTTCCAGAACCTGAGCTAGAACCACTACCACTTCCAGAATTTGAACCACTTCCAGAACCTGAGTTAGAACCGCTACCACTTCCAGAACTACCAGAACCTGAACTACCGCTTCCTGAACCATTATCTATTCCTCCTTGTGGGCAAATAACTAGGTTGGCAAAACTTACACCTGAGTTAGAACCGCTACCACTTCCAGAACTACCAGAACCTGAGCCGCTGTTTCCACTAGAGCCATTATTATTATTATTGTTATCCGTACAATTATTATCAATAGTCAAAGAAATTTGGCGGCTTCCTGCGGCCGAAAAAGTAACACTTACGGGGCCATCACCAACAAAGGTTTGTGGTGTTGCATTTGGGCCAAAATTCCAAGTGTAATCCAAACAAGGAAAACCTAAATCTGGGGCAGAAAAAACGACTGGCGCATTGATACAATAATTACCTAAAGTACTGATAATCGTACTAGTAGGGGAATTAATTGTTGGTATCGGGCACACCTCTGGTGGTGCAGGTGGTGTACAAACTAAACCATTATCAAATACTACACTTTCCAAAATCAAAGCACCAAATTGGTCGCCTGGCACAATAGGTGCAGAGCAAGAAGTATGAAAATCGAGGGTTTGTAAACGACTTCCTCCTTGGCCTGTACGAAGGATGATTTCTGTAGCAGAATCAAACTTATCTCCATCAGAATCGAGGGTAAAAGTTTCCCCTAAATTTACCGTTCCGCCAAAGAAATCGTCTACCTCTATATAGATAGAAGCAGCCGTTGCCGAACCGCCATCACAGTCAAATTTTGAGCCTTGAGATTCATTAGAGCTGCTACAACTACCACCAACATATCTAAAAGTAAGTCGTTCGGGTTTCCCTCCTTGGTCGCAGCAATCACCACTATTACTACCTGATCCGCTACCACTACTGCCACTTTGAGCTATAACACTTGTGTCTAAACTCATAAAGAAGAGTAATAGGAAAGCCGAAAAAGCTAGCTTCAACTTTGTGCCTAAGTACTGTTTGTTCATAATTTTTGTTTTAATTAATAAAGTAAAAATGACCATCATTCGTGTTAAAATGAAGGTTTTGGACATTCATCGACAGGTATTTCGAGTGGTATTTTATCCCGAAACAACTCCTATAAAAGCCCGAATTTTAATCAACCGTTTATCCTCGCATGGATGGTTTAGAGGACCTCCATGCCTAGAAATGTTTTGTTTGTAAGTGTTAGGGTGGCAAAAAGGAATCCTTTCTTTTCCCTTTAGTAATTGTAGTTAATTTCATAGTTGTAAAATGAGCTAAATAATAAAATTGAATTCAAAAATGGTTTTGAATAGGAACTGCAATCATTTCCAGGAATAAATGAGCAGTCAATAGTCAAAATCTAATCTTAAAAATTAGTTAGCATGTTGAATAATCAATTTTTTAACAAAATTTTTCCCTTCCATACTTAGGTCTAAATAATAGACGCCATTAGGAAAACTATGCGCGGGTAAAACAAGGGCGGGGGTATTAATTTGGGGGAAATGTATTAGTGTTCGACCTAACATATCTCGTAAAGTCAATTGAACACTTTTTTTAAGTATAAGGGTGCCAAAATTGAGCGTAAGTTGGTGGTCAGCAGGATTGGGATACACCTTAAAATTTTCTATAAAAAGCTTTTCCTCAATACTACTTACCAATTCATTATTTTTATTAAAAGAAGGCGCTTGTTGAACAAAATTGCCTGTTCCATTAGGGATTCTAGCCATCGCCAAATTGGTGGTTTGTTGCCCAAAAGAAAGCGAATCAATCACCGTACCATCCTCATGAGAAAGCATTAAAGATTCTCCACTTTTACTGAGTTTAAAAGCGGCGTGAATTCCTTCTTGGTCTTCGTCATTATCTGCCCACACAATCAAGTAATTGTTGGCAGCAATCGTTGTGTTGGAAGGAAAAGTCCATTTGAGCGGTTTATCCATTTTATCCGTTAAAAAATATCCTTGCAAATCAATGTCTTGATTGGTATTATTATATAATTCTATCCAATCTCCAAAACCTCCAGAAGATTCTGCTACGCCCCCTACACTATCTGCATTTGCTGCCACAAATTCATTGATGGTAATATCCTGCCATTGGACTTGACTAAAGGAAGTTTCGCAAAATTCACCTGCATCTATTAAATGGTCAAACATTTGGGGAATACGTTGGTCGAGGAAAAACTGTAAAGCAGGAATATTGACATCATTCCCACCACCTGAACCATTCCCGACATCGTATTCATAATAATCTTTAGAAAAGAAAGGATAAGGCTCTTGATAAATAGAAGGGCGTATCAATTCTGTTTGTTGATTAATTAAATTAGTTAGACGGGATTTTGTAAAATTAGTCGCCATCATCACACAAACTAAATCTAAATAACGTTCCTTAAATTCAGGTACATTTAATAAACGAACAATTAAAACCTTAGAAGAATCCTCTGTAAATAATTGAAGGTTTCTAAAATAGTCATTAATCCCCAATTCGCTAATTTCATCTTGACCAGTTAATATTGTTTGATATTTGGCTTCACAAACGGCATCCCATGATTCACTACAACAAAAATCATCTTCTCTAGTGATAATTTGAAAAATAGGGTCTGTAGTAGGATAAGGACTAACTTCACCAGAATCTATCACACATTCCGCCACATTAAAATCAAATTCAATAGGGCGACAGCGAGTATGTTCGCAAAGTTCCGTTCCTTCTAACTGTTTGACGGTCAAACAAACATTGGCTTCTGTAGCACCGCCAAAATTAACTACAGGATTAGGTAAATTAGAGGTATCCCCATTTCCAAAACTCCAAAACCATTCTTGTGCTCGAGGCTCACTTTTATCTAAAAATAAAACCACATCCCCTTGTTGATAATATTCAAATTCTGCTATTAAATCACACCCTGGGGTTAAAGGCCGATAAGGATTGGCGCTAAACGAAAAGTCGCCTCCCATGGATAAATTATAGTCCCAAGGAATCCATTCAAATAAATCTGTATCTGGATTGTGGTAGATGTACCAATTTCGCTGATTGTCTACATAAGAATCCCAATTGTTTAAGGCTATATCAACGGCTAAAACTCGTAAGTAATTTTCTACATCAAACACTTTTTGAATCTCTTCAGCGAAGGTAGAATCGGGTGTATTATTCAAAACATCTACCAATTCTAAAAAGTCGCTCCAATCATTTTCTTCTTCATTGGTTTTTAGTTCTATATCTTCTTGGTAAGGCGCTAAATCTGTGCCTAACCATTCTAGTTGTGACCAAGCATTATTTTTATATAAATCCCCTTTACCATTAGAAAAATTATTATTGACAAAGGTTTTATCTATCTGTTCGATGATGCTAAATAAGCCCCAATATTGCCCATTGATGGATACTCTGCCATGGGAAACCCTAGGTGCTTTTACCCCTGCGGTACGCATGACATCATAGGCTATAAAATCCCTTAATTGACTAGGATCACAGGCGCCATTATGCAGGTTAAATTTTTTCATTCCATCATAATTCTGCCCTTTCACAAATTCATTTAAATCTATTTTAAAAGGTTTTTTGAACTCAGAAGCATGTCGAAAAGAGGATTTTCCTCTTAATCTAACCCCTACAGAATCTAGCACCGTCCCATCTATTTCTACCTTATCTGCCATTATCCACTCGATGTCTGAGCCACTAAATGAACTAGAATCTCCATAATTGACTAATAAGCTATCCCAAAAACCTAGGTCAGAAAAAGTAAAGTTAATTTCGTGAATCACCTCTGGATTATAGAAGTTATTACCTGATTGAGCTAAGCCACTCACCCACCCTAAAAAGAGACAGCATAAGATCAAATAAGTTTTGTTCATAATGCAAACCGTTTAGTATTGTTCTTTAAATAATGTTGACTGCTTTTAAACATTCACCATTTATCATTACTTAAGTGCTGGGAATCAAAAAATAGACTATTTATTTTAGACAGTTCGTCCTAAAATGAATGATGGAATGGAGGGAGTGTTTTAATTGTAAGTAGGTAAGGGGCTTTATTAGCTTTTACAAAAATGAGAAATTTTAGCAATGAAAACAATTACATTTTTAGGCATTAGTCAGATTAGTATACTAGTATAAAATATTTAACAAGGTATTTGTTTTAGTAAGTAATTAATTATCAACACCTTATGGAAAACAAATTATTATTTTAAATAATACAAATTATCAAGTAGTCAACTTTATAGATTTGACTACTTGATTAAAATCTGTCTATAAAATCGTTCTTGAGTCGCTAGAAATCATCAAAATCGTCTAAATGGAACGGACAGGTTTATTGGAAGGGGTAAATTATCCCGATTGAAAATATTTAGATTAAGGATCAATATCAACTCGAATAATAAAATTAGAAAATTGTTGAGGATTATCAGGATGTTTTAAGGTCGTATTAAACAATAATAAAGCCCTATCGTTATTAGGGCCTTGGAAAATAACGGTGCCGTCCAAATTAAAATCATTCTTCGTATAACCTCTTGTAATATAATTTGTTAGATAACTTTGATTGTCCTCATCTAAAACAACATGCAAAAACATCTGGAAAACATCATTATTAGGCCCTTGATAAATAATTTTGCCATCTCCATTTAAATCTCCGGACCACATAGCTTCTTGTCCGTCTGCTTTAACTTTAGGCGATGAACCTTGTATTGGGGTAAAAGCAAAGGCAAAATCTACAAAAGGGATTAAAGTAGTACTAAAGGTAATTGGATTCATGGTTACCATGCCAAGGTGATTTCTATGTCGAATGGACACATAATAATTTCCTACTGGCGTATTCAAAAAATTAAGAATAGAATCGCCTTTGGCAGAAATAACATCGCCATCACATTGAATCATTCCAGAAGAAGTAGCTATAACACTATCAATATTATTAGCAGCTCTTAATTCTATAAATACCCAATCAACTATTCCATTTTGTCCTGTAATGGTCAATAAACTACTATCTACTTTTTCATTTCCTCCTCCATTGACATGGGTAAAATTAGCCATTTTACTATAAGGCTCTTTCAAAGGAATTAAGCCCTTTTTTCGTAAATCATCTCGCATCAAACCATCTTGATTATTTCTTAGTAAAGCACCTTGCAAAAAGGATTTTAATTGTAAAGACACCCCTTCACAAATAAGGTCTTGCGTATAAGCAGTTTCATTACCACATTCATCTGTTGCAGTCCATTCTCGATGCGTAATTTTTTTCGCTCCAAAAAACAAGTCAATTTCTGAATAATTGATAATGACAGAGGCATCACAATTATCTATGGCTTTCATATCTATACCAATGATTAAACTATCTGTTCCTGTTTCACAAAAATTAGGAATATCTATAGGAATACTTCCTTCCACTACCATATAACTAACCGCTTCTGGAGTATGAGTGTCATCTTCATTTTCCCACTCTTCTATTCTTGCTTCAAAACTCGTCGAAGTAACATTCCTGACTCTAATAATATTTGCTTCCAATTCATTTTCACTAGCGGTATTCATAATCACCACAGGATTAAAATAGGCTTGTTCCAGATTAAAGGTCATCCAATTATCAGAAAGCGTAGTTGTTTTTGTTTCGCCAAAAATTCGACCCTTTTCATCTGTTATTCCTGCTAAATTTTCAATCGCCACATAACCAATTTGCTCATTAATATGCGTTGTTTCTATATCTGCCGAGGTTTCTTCTACTAAATGTAGCTCAAAACTAGTTGAGGTAATACTTTTTTGTTTAATAGACACAGGGTCATTTTCATAAACCGTTTGAGAACTTGCAAAAAAAGCAGGTGGAGAAACAAATGGCAGAAGGAAGTTACTCGATTTATAAGTGTCATTTAATAATTGCAAACCTGCTTCCAATTGATAATCCCCAGTTTGTACCCCAGTTTCTATAGCTACCCAGCTAATATTTTCTCGAAGATGCAGATTATCGGTTCCCTCTTCTTCTTTTATTCGTACTTCAAATTGCGCAACAGATACATTTCGTAATTGGACAACAACGGGTGTTGTTTCATTATTAGAAGTAATCTGGGTTAGAATTAGTGGTTTCGTAGCAAAATCAAGGGGTAAATTAACTACTTTCCAATTAGTACTCACGCCTTCCATTACTCCTGCGACCAAGTTTTTTCCATTAGGTAACCTATAAATTTTATAAATATCAGGCGCAATAACATCTTCTACATTTATTACCTGTTGAGCAGAAGTGGAATTACCACAAACATCAGTTGCTGTCCATGTTCTAGTAAGCACATAATCATATAACGAACAACCATCTTCTCCCTGATTACTTGCTTCCGCCACACTTATACTTATAGCTGGACAGTTATCAAAAGCAGAAACTAATGGAGGAGAGCTAATCGTTTCATCGCAATGAATGGTCTCATCTGGAGGTATATTTATTAAAGTTGGTTTAGTGGTATCTCCAAAAATTAGCGTGACACTCGCTACCGCACAACAAAAAGTATTTTGGTCGCAAACTTGATAGGAAAATTGGTCATTACCACAAATGGCAGTAATTGAATTATAAACAAAAGTGCCGTTTGATTCAAAAGTTACCATTCCATTCGCAGGAGTTGTAATAATACTAAAAACAGTATTCGCTAAATTAGAATCATTTTGAGCTACGTTTCCTTGTATCTCAATACCAGGACAAAGGTTTGGCAGCGTATCATTCATTGCAATTACAGCGGTAGGGTCTGATAAGGTAATCAAGCCATAGCTATTTGGACAATCTGTGTTGCAATAACGGATTGCTAAGTCATAAGAACCAGCATTTAGGCCATTAAAAGTAGTTTTATTATTAGCTTTCCAACTACTTCCTCCATCTAAGCTTACTTCAAAACATTGATTTTGCTCCCCAACAACTGTTAAATCTATAGCCCCATTAGAACCATTACAATTACCCGGGTTAGTTGGGGTAACAGTTGTAATATTAATTGCAGGATGAAATGTCAAATTAAGGGTATCGCTATTTTGACAACCATTTTCATTAACGGTCAAAATTACCTCTGGAAAAAAGGGCAAAGTGCTAGAAGAGGCAGTAAATTGAACATTATGTGGGCCAATTCCAGTAGCTGTTATTAGATTCGCATTATTCCCAAAGTTCCAATTATAGTTAACTCCAACACCTGCATCTGTGGCTGCAAAAGTATAGGCTACCCCTTCACAAAGATTATTATTAACTCCCGTAGGATAAGTCGATATGATTGCATCAATTATACAGGGGGTTAAAGTAAAACCAAAATCAACCCCAAATACATCTTGCATAACAGGCACCTCTTGAAAAATGATTCCTGAAGAAGTATGTAAAATAGAAGAAGCAGGGGTGTCTCCTAGTTGAGTAGTAAAATGATAGGTATTTAAATCAGTTTGATTGGTGTTTAAGGATAGGGTGTAACTTCCATCTGGTAAAACAGGAAATAAGTAACTGCCATTGGCTGCGGTCAAAACTCCCCCTAAGTACATACCTGTATTATCGTAAATCAGGATTTTTACATTTTGGAAAAAGGTTTCTCCACCCGTATTACAAACACCGTCTTCATCATCATCTATACAAACCGTTCCACCCAATTGGTGATTACCATTCAAGGTTAAACCAAAATCTATGTCTAAATTACAATCAGCCGTAGCACACCAAAAATTACCTCCAGTTGAAACTAATCCATTGTTTATGGTAAAATTGGTAATAGTTAAAGTGTCTCCATCTGCGTCATAAATTGGGGTATAGATGGTCGTATCAATATTTAGTACCACTTGCCAGTCACCATCTGGAACATCCTCAAAATCATAAAACCCATTGGCGTTTGTAAATGCCGTATCCATATATGCTCCAGGCACATAGATGACCCCTTCAATTTTAATTAGCGTTTGATTAGTCAAGAATATTTCTACATTTGACAAACCAATTTCTAAAGAATCCAAGTCACCATCCGCATTAATATCCAACCAAACTTGATCACCAATTTTATTAGGAAAAATAGGCGCATTAACACAACAATCAGGGTCGTTTTCATCTACTAATAAATCTCCGTCATCATCTATATTATTATCACAAATTTCCTCATTTACTGCAAACCCAAAATTATTCCCACAAACAGTTGCTCCCAATTCACTAAATAAAGCAGTTGTAATAGTTGGTGTGGTTACACTTGTAAAATTAGGGAGACTTAAAGTATCTATTTCTACTACGTAATAATAATCAACGGGAATAGTGTAGTAGATTTGTAAAGTAGGCACATCTGTACCATCATCATTGGTCTCATAAGATTTGGCCTCTCGTTCTTCTTCCCCTACTGAATCAAAAATAAACGCCATTTCTCCATTAGTATAGGCATTATGTTTATTAATTAATTCTTGGACAACTGTTTTAATATTGAGCGATTGATAGGTCGTATCTTCTATCCACGGTGTTATTGTCCAGTTTATGAAAGCGGAAGTTTTTGGTCGAAGTGCTACTTCATCATCTGGATGATAATCATTCGGACTGGCTTGGTCATCCCCATAGATATTAACAATTGACGGTTCATTAGTTTTATCACCTTTAGCCACAAAAGAAATAAAAGCACTATCAATCACCGCATTGGCAGGGATATTTATTCCAGTAAACCGAAGACCGATTACTTTATCTTTTCCTAATACTAATTTGTTTTCCCCATCATTTCCGTCCCTTGCATCATCTTCCTCTTGAATAATTCCTCCTGTATAAGTTCCTACATAATTATTAATAGTCGTAAATTTATAACTACCATTTGCGGTGGTATTCATGGTTTGCACTACATTATCTCCTCCATCCGCTAAACCATTTTGGTTGACATCTTCATAAAGTCTAACGGTTATACCTGATTGTCCAATTTCTGCATTATCCATCACTCCATTTCGATTGCTATCTTTGAAAACACTACCCATTATATCATTTTGTCCAGCGTGGTCTCCACAGTTGACGAGTATAGTTACCAATGCAGTATCACAAAGAGATTGATTATTGCAAATGATATATTCATAGAAATCTGTTCCTACAAAATCAGTATTCGGCAAATAAGTTATTGCTCCATTGGTCGTATTAATGTTGGTGATGCTACCATTGGCAGGAGCTAAAACACTCGTATTATTTATGGAGGAATAAACCAATGCGCCAATATCATTTTGCAAAACAAAGACACTAATAGGCGTATTTTCAGCAGTCGAACCATAATCATCTATAGCGACAATTGTTGGGTAGGTACAATCTGGATCGGCATTGTCTATTAAATTATCCCCATCATCATCCATTAAGTTACCACATATTTCTGTTCCGTTTAATCCAAAATCAGCCAAACAGTCGTTTTCTCCTAAATTACTAAAAGAAATAGCATGAGTTTGAGTAGTGGTTAGGTGTTCATTATTGGCTAAGTAAGTTTCATTATAATGTACTAAATAATTGGTTTTAATGGGTTCTAAATAATTAACTACCAATAAAGGGGCAAAATCTGGATCATCATCAAAAGAACTAAAAACTCGTTCTCCAATGGTAGTATTAATTAGGAAAATTATACTTTGATTGCCATTTTCCCAATCAGGTAAATCGACTACTTCTTGTATAAGGTTAGCGACATCTGGCGTATTATAATTTACATCTTGAAATACTTCTGGTACATTCCAATAAACAGAATTACTAGACCTTGCCCGTCCAGAAATATTAAAATCTTCTTTTTCGAAAAAAGCAGCGTTTACATTCAATGCAGTAAAAATATCTACTGGAGTAAATTCATCTTTATCACTTTTACCATACAATTGGATATAAGCACTCGTAATGACAGAACCCGCAGGAATATTTACGTCTGTAAATCTAAGTCCATTCCAGGGGCGATCATCTTTAAATTTGACTTCTGATTTATTGACATCATCCATAGAATCGTCATCCTTTTCCATAGCATCGTTTTCGGATTCATTGATGCGACTACTAGTATTTACCGCCACTTGGTTTAAAGCAGGGGAAAAAGAATAATAGCCACTTGGGCTACTGGTATTTATGTTCAACAATATATCTCCCCCATCCAAAAAGCCATCATTATTTATATCTTCATATAATTCGATAATTTTACCCGCTTGATAAGTTTCTCCTACATCCGCAAATCCATCATCATCCGTATCATTAAAAATTTTGCCCGTAATGATATTCTGCCCTGGAATGGGTTCACAATCCACTTCAATAGTGACATTAATCGTATCGCATGAGCACGTAAAACATAATTCGTATTGAAACTGATCGGTACCGACGCCAGTTGGTGTATAACTATAAACGCCAGTTGCAATATTAGACAAGGTACCAAAGGAAGGTTGGCTAAGGAGATTAAACGTATAATTACCCGTAGTTACTTGGTCATTATTTAATAAAGCCAATGTAACAGGTTCATTGATGGTAGTGGTGGCAAAATCAGCTGTTCCTGAATTATTGGTTATACAGTCTGGGTCATCACAATCGGCTAAACCATCTCCATCATCATCCATGCCGTTATCACATATTTCAATAGTTGTTCCAATAGGTAATAGCCCTGCATCTATATTATCAATATGCTGTCCAGCCAGCAAAGAATAACTATCAGACAGCCCATTTCCCAATTGTACATCACTATCTAAATCATCGTTTCCGCCCACATTTTGAAGGGTAAAAGATTGACCAGAAAGCGGAATGACTTGTACAATATAATACCCTGAATTAAGCCCAGAAAATTTATAGAAACCATTCCCATCGGAAACCGTGGAATGCGCTATTCCATTATTATCTAAAACTGGATTGCCTGAGCCATCCAATAAATTGACCGTTATACTGCTTAAGGTAGGCTCTCCGTTATCTCTTATTCCATCGGAGTCTTCGTCTCGCCAAATTTTACCTCCAATGATTCCATTGGCATAATTGACATGCTTACAGGCACACCCTTCTACATCCGCAGCAGTTCCAAGCGAACCAATAAAAATAGCCTCGGCAGTCAAAGGGTCTATGGTGTATAAACTATTGCGATGAGAACCATTGTCACCCGTCGTGACCATCAATTGTCCTGATGCCGTAACAGTCATGCCTTCTACATCTGAAATACCATAATCTCCAATCGGATTCCAGTTACCATTTTGAGTGTTGATAGTACCTAACATTTGATTTCCGCTACCACCTCTATTAGAAATCGCATATAAAATACCATCGTTAGTAATGGCAATATCATCTAAATCACCTTCATTGGTAAAAACAGTTAGGTAATCAACATTCGTCCCAAAAGCATTATAAATAGGCAAACCATTGGCAGGATTTATTTTAAAAATAATATCATTTGGCAAAAATTCATCACCGCTTTGTCCATCTAATCTTCCACTTGCCCATAAAATATTATTCGCAACATCGTAGGATAAACCATCTACATCATTCACGTATATAGTACCTTGTGCGCCATCTAAATCTCCAATATGATTGAGGGTAATCGGTGTAAATAAACCAGTCGTTAAATTAAGCGTACCAAGTTTTGACCCTTCCAAACCATACATGATTCCATCTGTTGGATTAATGGCCATGGCTTCCATTTTATATGTACCTGTCTGCCCAATCGCTATGACTTGACCTGTAAATGGGTCAACCGAATATAAAGAATCAATATCTGTTCCTTCACTATGAGCACCATCGCCAATAATAAAACAGGGTAAGGTATCAATTCTATTCGTACAACTACAATCGGTATCAATACAATCAATACTCCCATCACCATCATCATCTATCCCATTGCTACAATTTTCTGGACAGTTGATAAGGGTAATTATTTTGATATTGGAATAAATGGTTCCACAACCCGTATTCCCTGAACAGGTATAAGCAGCTCTGTAATAGGTGGTTGTGTTAATAGCTGGTGTAGTGTGAATATTGGCAGTTGCCCCAGAAATATCATACCAATTAATGCCGTTTAAAGAAGATTGCCATTTTAAATTACAGGTTCCTGAACCACCGATTGGGGAAGCGGTAAGCGTTGTAGTTGCTCCATTACAAATTTGTTCATTGCCAACAATAGCAAGGGTTGGACAAGGCAAAACAGTATTATATTCGTAACATTTGAAGTAAATACAGCTTAATCGTGCCTCACTTCCTGTGGTAATATTATTTCCGCCATCATAATTAGCGCCTACTTTCAAAGTAATCGTAGAAATATTTTGATAGCCAAAAGTAATCATAGTAGGAAAAGCCGTTTCTTGAACGCCATTAAAAGTGGCATAAGACCCTCTTGCTTTTAAAGAACCGCTAAGTGTTAGGTTGGTAGGAGATTGGGTCTGATATTGTGAAAATCCACTTGTTTCTACATATTCCCGAATATCCCGACTATCTCCATCTACATCTACTGCCGTCATACTCAAATCCGCAATGGAAACTGGATTTCCTGTTGATCCATCCACAAAATCGAATTGAAAGGTTACTTCTTTATCCCCTGCCCCATTAAAAGTACCATTCACCCAGTTAAAATCAATAATAGGTTGGAAAGCTTCATCATATCCGCCATTAGTAGCTGCTTGCTCATCCAAACTATTGATGACAATATCCGAATGAGATTTACTAACAATAGTTAAAATAGCATCCGTGCCAGCCAACACATCATCAAAGCGATAAGTAGAGCCAACTGCACCTTGGGAACCAGATAAACGAGTGGAGTTTTGAAAATCAAAAGTGGGTGCAGAGCAAGGAGGTTTATTGATATTAGCTAGTGCTGGTATATCTAGGTTAAAATTAGGGTTAATTATTTTATCTTTATCAATTTTAGCTATTTCCAAAATTAAATACTGTTTAATTTCAAAAACAGATTGTTGGAAAAACCCTTTTTGTTGAACGGGAAAAGTGTTCAAATCACTATCATTAGCTGTTAATGGCAAGGAATAAAGCAACAGAAAAGTAAAAAAATATTTTGTAATTTTGGTCATGTTAAGTAAGCTTCCTTAGCACCTATTTTATGCGTTTCTACTAGGGGCAAACAGAGGTTTGGTTTAAATATATGCCATTTTTTTAAATACAAATTTTGTTTTGTTATGACTTTTAAAAGCAAAATTTGATGTTATTAAGAGGGGGGTGATTTGAAGTTGGTAAATCAAGGGGGATAATCAAAAAGTATGACAAAAGTAATGCCAAGCTTCTCCCTTTGATTGCCAATCAAAACCTTATTCAGCAGTACAACAAGTACAAGTTTCTAAATAAACACAGGACGAATAATTAGCACTAACGGTAAAAAAGCAACTAGCTATATTTTTATCTCTAACAATAAACCTAATTCCACCAGCATCAACAGGATAAGGGCCATAAGTAACGGTGGCGCCATATTGTCCTTCTTTCCCTCCTGCTTCCCATCCAGCTGCACTTCCCTGTCCATTTACCCTTAGGTCAAAATAAAAAGTATCATCGGTTACATTGGAGGGCGTGTTATTATCGGAATAGTTCATATTTGAAATCGTCCCACTAATCGAACAATCGCAATTCTCCTCGTAATTAATCACTACATTATTGGTTGTAGCGGAACAACCTGTTGCATCGGTTAAGGTGATATTATAGGTGTCCATCAATAAATTCAAAATATCCAAACCAGTTCCTGTTCCGCTATTAGTCGCTGTTTGCCAACTATAAGTAAACGGAGCATTGCCTCCATCTACCTCTAATTCAATTTGCCCCAAAGAACTACAAACATCCCTGGTATTTGTATTGGTGATGTTAAAACCCGCCCCTCCATTCAAATTTGCAGTAGCTTGAGTGGTACAAATACCTGCTCCGTCAATGGTAAAAGTATAGGTGCCAGCTGATAAATTATCCACTAAAATAGCCTCGCCGAAAGTACCTATGCCATTATTAGAGCTTTCACTTCCCATCCATTGGTAATTATACATGGTAGGAGCATCATTGCCAATGGTATCTTGATAAGAATAAGAGATGACTAATCTAGGTGCATGCTCTGGTTTATCATCAAAAGAATAGGCTTTTCTCTCCCCCACCCCGCTTCTAGTTTCTATCATAAAAACCAACGCGGCATTGGATACACCTACTTCTGCATCAATATTTTCTTTCACAATAGCACTAACATCAGGAGTATTATAGGCATTATCTTTTGACCAGACAGGAACCGTCCAATTTAGAAAATTAGCAGTTGGTGTTCGAATGCTAATATCAAAATCATTTTCAGCAAAAGGTAGCGGGTTGGTAGTATTCGCTTGACCGTATACTCTTACTTGCATACTCCCTGACTGATTGTCCTTAGCCGTAAATTCAATAACCGCACCCTCAATGGTCGAACCTGCGGGGATAGTTATTTCTGAAAACCGCAAGCCATTCCAATCATTATTACCATCTAGTTTAAATTCAACTTCGTTTTTATTATCTTCGACTTGACCATCCTCTTTTTCGCGTGCATCATTATACTCCTCATTGATTCTTGATACAGTCGTTGTGGTTATTTTCTCAATAGTAATAGTATTTTCTTGACCAACTACTAAGCTAATAGAGCCATCTGTATCTCCACAATTAGAAGGATCGCTTGTTTCAAAACTATAGGTAGGAACTACAGACTCTTCCATTCTTATTGTTTTAGCGTACTTACAATTATTGGCATCGGTAATAACTATTAAATATAACCCTCCCGATAATTGGCTGATTGTCGTGCCATTTCCACTTCCAGAATTAGTTGCGCTCGTCCATGTATAAGTGTAAGGTGCTGCGCCGTTGCTAATATTGATATTTACACTTCCATTCGTTCCGCCCCCACAATCTGGTTGCGTAACTGTTGCTATGCCGTTAATAGTGCAAACTGGTGGGTCCACTACTGCATCTTCTGACCCCGATTTTCGAGGAGAGTTGTGAATAGCTTGCACACCAACGGAAACAGGATTGTTCCCACAAGTATTAATATCAAAACTCATTTCATAAACCATTGACCATTCCCATTGATGGAAATCACTAAAATAGGGATGGTTCAAGGCAGTAGGAAATGCAGTTGCCCCATTTTCGTCTTTGGAAGGAGAACGCCAATCCCCGTCACCAGCACTAGGGTCGCCCATTTGCACATCCCAACTGGTATTATTCATATTCCAAGCCATAGAACTTGCGACCAAATAATTAGGTGGTGGCGTATCGCCTCCATTATCTCCTACATCATTTATACCATTGGGTAGCCAAGACAATAAATTAGGGTCACCTCCATCACCTCCCCATAAATAGTCTTGATCCCAAATAAAACTAGTAGTGCCACAAGTCATGGAGATTTCAATCATACGGTCACTTCCTTCTAATGCGCCAAAGTCTCGCTTCCCATCCCAATCCACCGATTCCATATAACCAACTATATCACCATTGCCTATTACATTATCATTTAAGGTAGGGTCGGCTACAAATGCCAGGTGCATTCGAGTGCCATCTACATAATAATACATTTTTCCTCGACCAATATCATTATATAATAAGGCGTAGCGTTCGTTATCACCATCGCCATAAAACAGTCCATTGGTAGTTGGAGCGGTTTGACCTTTTAGCGGATTATTATTAAAACAGGAAAGCAATAATAAAAAAGCAATAGTTGATACTGAGGAATAATGTTGTTGGAACATAAGACTTAGAATAAAATTTGAAATAATATTAACACTAGGAAGGGGGCTAATTCCAATGAGGGGACTTGTGTTAAAGATTTAAATATTATTCATAGTTTTTGCTTGGGAAGCAGAAGGAAGGAAAACAAGAGCACAAAGTCTCCGTTGTTAAATTCTGAAAGCTATACTGTTTCAGAATATTTACTGATACAAATATATCTTATTATGGAGATAGTAAACAATTACATTTTTTACTAATAGTCAATAAGTTTTTTCTAGAAAACAGGCTAATGAAAATATAATCATATGTTTAAAACATTTACGATCAATTAATTATGACACTTACATTATTAAAAAAAATATTCATTTTTCTAAAAAATTAACTTTTTACAGAAAAATTAATTACTTATAGGTATTTGCTATCGTTTTACTGCCATTTTAATACTTATTAAACTTTCTTTTATTTCAAAGTTATCTGAATTTTTCAATTCCCCTTGTGTACACCGAATTCAATTCCCTCATCTTGTTTTTTTCTAAATAGGATGACCACTTAGAGAGAAAATACTCAGATACCTTCAAATTTTAGTAAAAAAGCAAAAAAGGATTATTTCTAGGTTACAGTTGATGCTAGAATCGAACAAAATATTATACATATTAAAAATAATCATAATTTATCAATCATTGACACTTGATTAACATTTAGTTATAAATAAAAATTTATTAAAACCGTATAAAACTAATATTATTTTAACTTGACTATCCCTTTAATTTGTAATTGGAATCTCATCCCCTATTCTCTATTTTTGTTTTTAAAATACTGCTTACCTACTTACAATTAATTTTTATCCCCTCCAATTATACTAAAAAGAGATACTTTTTAGTATAGCCTATCCATTTTGGTAAAATCATTTATCCGTGCTTTCCAAGTACAGTATATGATTATTTTTTAATTTTAAAACAATAATTATGAACAAATTCTATCGTTCGTTTTTGCATAATGTCCTTGCATTAACCTTTATTTTTCAGCTCTTTTCTGGACAAATATTAGCAAAGACCGCTAATGAAAATACGACTATTAATAAAATTAATACTACTGAAATTTCAGCAAATAATATAGCTATAAGTAATGTTTTTATTAATCGAATAGGCAAATTAGAAGTCAATACAAGTTTAGCCTCTACGATGTTTATGGACTGTGCCTGTAAAGATTCTGAAGGAATTATTTTCCGATATACCGGAGAAGGTTGTTCGGCTTCTAACAATAGCCAAGACAGCGGTAAAACCTCTTGTAGCGGGTCTCCTGGAGGAAATGGAATTAATATTTCTTATGATGAGGGTGCTGTTCAGGATGTTAATATAGGAGATATTGTCTTTATTGGGGGGCCAGACAATAATTTAAGTTCTGAAACAGACCTCCAAGTTGGGGGACAATCCATTACCTTACATACTTCCTGTTCGCAGCCCTTAAATGTGGGGGATCAATTTGGAAGTTTAGAAGTAGTCGGATTCATTTTTAAAGATGGCAGCATTTGTGGCGTCGAACCTTGCACGCCATGTGAAGATGGAGGTGTAATTGAAGGAGACGAAGCCAACTGTGAGTCATATAATCCTGAACCAATTACGGAGGTAACTGCTCCTGATTGCCCAGTTCCACCTCCTACTAATGCTTCTTGTCAATGTAAAGATTCCGAATTTATCATTTTTACTTATACGGGTGGAAGTTGTGGCGATTCTAATAACTCTCAACCTAATGATAAATGGGAATGTTCTGGCTCCTTCAATGGAGGAGCTTCTGCGAATATACAGTTTAAAGACGGCTCGGTCAACGTCGCATTAGGAGAAAGCTTCCAAGTAGAAAGAGGCGATGCTGAAGACATAACGATTTCTAGTAATGGCGGATCTCAAACAATGGAACTTCATGTTTCTTGCTCTCAACCCTTAATTGTTGGGGAGTCTTTTGGGGCACTTACCATTGCGGGCTTCATTTATAAAGACGGTTCTTCTTGCGGGCCAGTTGGTGAAGAAGCAGATGAATTGGAATACCAATGGATTTCTTCCACATCAGGTTGTCCTGATGATATAAGTCAAGCTATATCTGGTGCCACCTCAAAAGGATACGACCCATCAAGCATTAGTCAGACGACTTGGTATGTTAGATTAGCCAGAAAAAAAGATTGTATTCCTGCGGATCAGTTTGACCAATTTCCTAATGCTTCTTGTGGATGTAAAGATTCTGAAACAATTTTATTTAAATATGTTGGTGGCAATTGTAACGAATCTGTTAATTCTCAACCTAGTGATAAATGGGAGTGTTCTGGTTCTAATAACGGAGCGGCATCTGTTACCGTTCAATATAAAGATGGTTCGGCTACTGTTGCTTTAGGAGAGACTTTTAGTGTAAAAAGAGATGATGCTCAGGACATGACTATTTCTGGTGGTGGTAGCACTCAAACTATGGAACTTCATGTTTCTTGTTCCCAACCAATTAATTTAGGCGATACCTATGGTGCTTTACAAATTGCTGGCTTTATTTATAAAGATGGTTCTTCCTGCGAACTTCCACCAGAAACACCTCCAGGAGAAGATAATCCTTGGGTACCCAGTAACTGTGTAGTAAAAAGAGTAGATGATATTAGCATTATTATCCAAAATAAAATTTGTAACCCAAATGATCTAGCTAGCACTTTTGATGATACTTATACTTTTGATTTAATCGTTAATGGCACTAGCCCAGACGGACTTTGGAGCGGTTCATTTGATAATGCTTTCTTAGGAACTTTTCAAATTGGACCAACACCTTATGGTACGGTGGTCAATTTAGGGCCATTTCCAGCAGGAACTTTTTCACCTACCAATGTTTCTCCACCAATAATAGTTGAGGGAGGCACACCTATCAATATTTCTGTTCAAGATGTTAATAATTCCAGTTGTTCGGAAACGACAACTGTACAGCCTCCCGATTGCCCAATTGCAGTAGCCACTTATGGGGATATGGTTTGGAATGACTTAGATAAAGATGGTATAATGGATGCCAATGAACCCGGTGTTCAAGGCATTTCCGTTACACTTAGTAAACCTGATGGGTCAATAATCGGTACGCAAACCACAGATGGCAATGGTAAATATCTGTTTACCAATCTTGTACCAAATATGCAGTATAAAGCAACTTTCACAAACTTACCAAATGGTTTCCAGTTTACTACCCCGAACGCTGGTGATGATGCTTTTGATTCTGATGTTAATCCAAGTACAGGGATGACCGAATTCACTATGCTTGACCCAGGCGAAGATGATCGAACTTGGGATGCTGGCATCGTTACTGTTCCGCCGCCTCCAGCTACTTATGGTGATATGGTCTGGAATGATATAGATAAAGATGGGGTAATGGATGCAAATGAACCTGGTGTTCAAGGGGTACTTGTCATTTTAAGTAAACCTGATGGAACAGTAATTGGAACTAAAATCACAGGTAATAACGGTAAATATTTATTTGAGGATTTAGTGCCAAATATGCAGTATAAAGCAACTTTTTCTAATATCCCTAATGGATTTCAGTTTACTACTCCAAATGCAGGAAATGATGCTATTGATTCTGATGTCAATCCTACCACGGGCATGACCGAATTTACTACACTTGACCCTGGCGAAGATGATCGAACTTGGGATGCTGGTATTGTTTCAATTCCACCTGATTGTAATATAAACCTTTCCATTGTTAATAAGGTTTGCGATGGAAAAGGGACAGTCACCACTACTGATGACACTTATACGTTTGATTTAATCGTTACAGGTGTGGGTACTAGTGGATTATGGCAAGGCTTTTATAGTAATGGCTTTTTAGGTGCTTTTTCAACTAGCCCGACTCCTTATGGTCAAGCCGTAACTTTAGGCCCATTCCCAGCAGGTGAATTTACTGGCGGTAATTCCTTTCCCCCTACCACTATATTTAATGGATTAGATATTGATGTACAAGTAAACGATGTTGAGTTTACAAATTGTTCTGATGAAATTAAGGTTACTTCAACTGGCCCTTGTTCACCACCACCACCAGCGTGCATTGGAGATTTTGTATGGTTAGATAATGATGGAGACGGCATACAAGATGCTAACGAACCTGGTATTTTTGGTGCAACCGTAAAATTATTAGCTCCAAATGGTACAATTTTACAAACAATGACCACAGATGAAGGCGGAAAATACAAATTTTCCGTTCCTCCAGGGGATTATAAAGTGATGTTCAATCCTCCTCCAGGCTTAGAACCTTGTCCTCAAACAGGTAATGCTAGTCAAGGCAATAATAATGACAATGATGCCAATCCGAATGATGGCAATATGACAGCCGTGTTCTCAGTAGCAGCAGGAGAAAACAACACAACTATTGATGCTTGTTTTAGAATACCTGAACCACCACCAGCATGTGTAGGAGATTTTGTATGGCTAGACGGTGATGGAGACGGCATCCAAGATTCAGGGGAACCTGGCATTTTTGGCGTAACCGTTAAGTTGCTAGACCCTAATGGAACAGTATTGCAGACAACGACTACGGACGAAGGTGGAAAATACAAATTCACGACGCCTCCAGGAAGCTATAAAGTGATGTTTAACACACCTCCAGACTTAGAACCTTGTCCACAAACGGGAAATGTAAGTCAAGGCAATAATAACGATAATGATGCCGACCCGAACAATGGTAATATGACAGAAGTGTTCTCGGTAGCATCAGGAGAAAATAACACAACAATAGATGCTTGTTTCAGAACGCCTGAACTACCACCAGCATGTATAGGAGATTTTGTATGGTTGGATGGTGATGGAGACGGCATACAAGATTCAGGGGAACCTGGCATTTTTGGTGTAACTGTTAAGTTATTAGATCCAAATGGAACGGTATTGCAGACAACGACTACGGATGAAGGTGGCAAATACAAATTCACGACGCCTCCAGGAAGCTATAAAGTGATGTTTAACACACCTCCAGACTTAGAACCTTGTCCACAAACGGGTAATGCAGGTACAGGCAATAATAGCGATAATGATAATAATCCAAATACAGGGATGACCGATGTATTTTTCGTCAACCAAGGAGGAAATGATACTACTATTGATGCTTGTTTTAGAACTTCTATTCCAACTTGTCCTGATGGATCTCCTTTAAAAACACCAGGTACTCCTTGTGATGATAAGAATCCAGATACAACGAAAGATATGATTTTAGGAGATGGTTGTACTTGTCAAGGAACACCAATTGGAGATCCTTGTGCAGAATTATGGGGAGATACCGATGGGGATGGTGTCTGTGACGATTTAGACAATTGTAGAATCACCTTTAATCCAGACCAAGCCGATCACAATAATAATGGGATTGGTGATGTTTGTGAAGGGCTAAATGGGCCAAATGCTTGTAGAGATTTATTTGTAAGTGGTGGAAGTGACCATATCAATATTGCAGGTATTGTTTCTCCAAATGCTTTAATTGAATATCTAGGCACAGGCACAGGCTGGGCTTTAGTAGGGCATTGTAATGCTAATTGTGGCGCTACTACAGTTATTCCTAATTTAGAACCAGGCGACTATAAAGTAAAGATACAGACCTTTAATCCTTATTGTTATGCAGAATATAATGTCACAATAACTGGAAATACAGGAGGTGATCCTTGTGCCGATAAGGGAGGCGATAGCGATGGCGATGGTATTTGTAATGCGCAAGATAATTGTGACTTTACCCGTAACCCAGACCAAGCTGATAATGATGGAGACGGAATTGGGAATCCTTGTGATGATACCCCTGACGGAAATACAGGAGGCGGCCCTTGTGCAAATCAAGGAGGCGATAGCGATGGCGATGGTATTTGTAATGCGCAAGATAATTGTGACTTTACTCATAATCCAGACCAAGCTGATAATGATGGCGACGGAATTGGGAATCCTTGTGATGATACCCCTGACGGAAATGGTGGTAATAACTCAGGTAGTACCTGTACTGATGCTACAGTAACAGTAGGCGCTGGCAAATTCACCATTAATAACCTAGCCCCAGGGGCCAAAGTGGAATATAATGGGCCTGCTACAGGATGGGCACTTCTATTAGTTTGTGACGATAATTGTGGTAATAGTCAAACAGTCAATAATTTATCAGTTGGAGACTACAATATTAAAATACAAACCTTCAATCCTTACTGTTATGCTGAAATACAGGTAACTGTTAGCGAGGAAAATACAGGTAATGGAGGTGATAATAATTGTAATGCAACCGCAGGAACGCTTAGAGCAGTAGCGGAAAACGTTCAGTTAAGCAATGGCAGTACGACTATTAGTGCATCTATTGAACAAAATCCTTCTATTCCATCTTTCTATCAGCAAGTTTATGTATTAACTTCTACAGATAATTTAGTAATTCAACAGACTAATACTAGTCCTAGTTTTACAGTTAATACAACTGGTAAATACCGAATACATTCCTTAGTATTCGATCCAAACTCACTTGATTTAAGTATTATTTTGCCTGGAGTAACTACAGGTTTTGAAGTGAATGATATTTTAGTTCAAGGCGGAGGTAGCATTTGCGCCGCTTTAGATGTAACTGGAGCGATATTCAATGTTACGGAATCCGGTGGAGGCAATAATACAGGAAATACTTGTAATGATGTAAATGTTTCCTTTGCCAACGGAAGGGTTGTTATAGACAACTTAAGTGCCGCAGCAACGGTTGATATTGCTGGACCTTCGACTGGTTGGGGCTTACAAAATGTTTGTGATGGGGATTGTAATATTAGCGAAACAGTTGAAAATCTTAGTGATGGAACTTATAGCATAAAAGTGCAAACTTACGCCCCTTATTGCTATGCTCAATACGATATGGTGGTTACAAATGGTGCAGGAAGCAGAAATGCTCCTCGATTGAATTTTGTAGCCTTTAAAGCAAATCAAGCAGTAGCATTACAATGGTTAACCAATACAGGTTGGAGAAATGACCACTTTGAATTAGAACGTTCTCAGGATGGAGTCAACTTTGAAAAAATCCATAAAGTAGTCAATACGGATAAAAGTGATGAGCTGGCTTATTACGAAGAAACAGACAATCAACCTGAATTAGGTACCAACTACTATCGTTTAAAGCAAGTATACCAAGATGGTTCTTTTGAATATACCGAGGTAAAATTGATCAACGTTAATGTAGATGTCAACGCTTTAAATATATATCCGAATCCAGTCAAAGAAGCGTTATTCATCGGTTTAACCCCTTATGCAGGTAAGCAGGTAAACTTAACTTTAATGAACCAATTCGGTCAGGCCTTACAACATGTAAATATTGAGCAGGTAGGAATAGCTCCTACTATACTAAATATGAATAATATACCGAATGGCTTATATCAAATCACTATTCAAGTGGAGGGTGGTTTAAAGCCAATTACTAAGAAAATTTTAGTTAGTAGAATGTATTAATTAGTCTTATTGCATTAAATGAGGGTACTGCTTCCAAAGCAGTACCTTTTTTAAATTTCAATTCAAGGAATATACATTTTATTTTGCTCTGCTAACTTCCTCCTACCATGTAACAAAACGCTTGATGACTTTATAGTCAAGCTTAAAAATATTATTGTTCATCATTTTGTTTATACCAGAGCAACAATTAGTTGTTCTGGTATTTTTTTTGAGATTTCAAAAAAATAAACAGTTCTTACTTAACACCCAGATAGTTGACATTTCTTAAGCGTATAAATTTTTATGCGATTGCCTTAAAAAGCTAAAAATTACAGAATTTTGGCATACAATTTGCTTTTAACTATCTAGCTTCACATTATTTATACTCTGAACGGTCAAGTATTTTGATTTTAAATCCAAGATTTATGCTTGCAAAACGTTAGTTTTAACATTGATAATCAAATAGTTATATTTTTGTTAAGATTTTCTTAACAATTCACAAAACTTGACCGTTTCTAGTATATTCTCTTTTGAGAATACCTCCATTATTTATGAATTACTATTCATAAACATATTTTACTTTCACTTTATTGGATTAGTGCATTCTAACCATCAACTATATTAATAGTTAGGTGCAAATTATTGATTTTGCGCTTATTTCGAGTTCTAGGAAATAGTTAATTACATAACAATTTAATTACACATGCATGCTATTTAATCAATTATACTGGGCTAGTAAATACCTACTGGTTCAAATCATAAATTGCTGACAGTTTTGTTGCCGAATTGCCTAGTTACGCTAAAATATGGCAACATGGCAACCAATTTAAACTATCAAAGACTTATGAATTGAACCACTACCAAATGAAAAAAAAGAGCTCTCTTTGACAATTTTTTTTGAAGTGGTGGAATTTTATTAAAAAGTTAAATAAGAAACTTTAAAAAAACTAGATTTATAATACCGTGGTGTTTCATCGCTGTTAATTTTTGCCTCCTAAAATTCTTTTTATAGGGCACAAATGGGTAAACTTATCTCTAGCGACGTACAAGGAATAATAGTGACTTTTGTATAATTCCACCTGCTTCTTTTATTTTTAGAGAGAAAAAGA
>JAFMDF010000085.1 GCA_017857395.1 Bacteroidota bacterium
TATACAAGCGGGACAACTGGTTATCCAAAGGGGGCAACTTTAAGCCATCATAATATTTTGAATAACGGATATCTGGTAACCGAAATTATGCGGTTTACTGATAAGGATAGATTGGTTATTCCTGTGCCTTTATATCATTGTTTTGGGATGGTGATGGGAAATTTGGGTTGTGTGGCACAAGGTGCAACAATCATTTATGCAGGAGATGGATTTGAACCAGAAGCAGTTCTAAAAACGATAGAAGAAGAAAAAGCCACCGCCCTTTATGGTGTACCGACCATGTTTATCGCAGAGTTAGAACACCCTAATTTTGCAAAATACGATTTAAGTTCCTTGCGAACAGGCATTATGGCGGGTTCTCCTTGCCCGGTGGAGGTGATGAAAAAGGTGAATACGATGATGAATATGAAGGAGGTGGAGATTGCTTATGGTATGACAGAGACTAGCCCTGTAAGTACGCAAACAAGGCATGATGCGCCATTGGACAAAAGAGTGAGTACTGTTGGTCGAGTATTACCTCATACAGAAATTAAAGTGATTAATCCCGAAACAGGACAAGTCGTACCAAGAGGGGAGAAGGGAGAACTTTGCACTAGGGGCTATTGCGTAATGTTAGGCTATTGGAAGGACGAGGAAAAAACAAAAGCGGCTATAGATGCAGCTCGTTGGATGCATACGGGAGATTTGGCGGTAATGGATGCCGAAGGTTATTTAAATATTGTTGGTCGCATTAAAGATATGGTGATTCGGGGCGGTGAAAATGTCTATCCTAGAGAAATAGAGGAATTTTTGTATCAACATCCAAAAGTAAGGGATGTACAAGTAATCGGTGTGCCAGATAAGCGATTTGGGGAAGAAATTATGGCTTGGGTTAAGTTAAAAGAAGGAGAGACTTGTATTAGTGCCGAAATAAAGGATTTCTGTAAAGGTCAAATTGCCCATTATAAAGTACCTCGTTATGTGAAATTTACAGATGAATTTCCGATGACTGTTACTGGAAAAATTCGGAAAGTGGAGATGCGGGAGGTGAGTATTAGGGAGTTAGGATTGGGTGATGCGGCGAGCGTTAAAACAGCATAATATAAAAAACAGCCTATAAACATTTTCAAAAAGCGGCAAATTTAGAATCCGATATTCCATTGCTGGAGCGTTTGTTAAACCAGACTAAACCTCAATAATTACTTACCTTTTGAGTAAAATTTCAGATTAATAATATTGCTTGTAATAAACCAAAAAACTTCGTACTTTTGCAGCCGCTTTGAGAAAAGCGAATTTACTAACATTTTTTAATTAATAACAAACTTCTATTTAATGAGAAATTATGAAGTTACTTTCATCGTAGATCCAACGCTGTCGAACGATGAAATAAAGTCGACAGCAAAGACGTACGTTGACCAGATTTCAGCTGGTGCTAAAATCGTACACAATAACGAAATTGGATTACGTCAATTAGCTTATGGTATCAAAAACAGAAATACAGGAATTTATACTTGTGTGGAGTTTGAAGTAGCAAACGGAGCTATTATTGATGAGCTAGAATTAGCTATGCGTAGAGACGAGCGTATTTTACGATTTTTGTCTGTTAAATTAGACAAATATGGTGTGAAATACAACGACGATAAGCGTGCTGGAAAAATCGGAACAATTGTCAGAAAAAAGAAGCCAGTAGAAGAGGATAGAGGCAGAGACAAGCGCCGAAATAATAAGCGTCGCCCTAGTAATAATAAGGGAGGAGCTAAGCCACAAGCTAAACCAGCTGCAGAGAAGACTGCTGGTAATTAATTAACATCCAATTAAAAAAGATTAAAATGGCTTCTAGAGACGACATAAAGTTTTTAAGTAATCCTAAAATCGGTTCAAAGAGAAATAAATATTGCCGATTTAGAAAATTTGGTATCAAGTACATTGATTATAAAGATACCGCTTTTTTAGAGCAATTTGTGAATGATCAAGGTAAGATTTTACCTCGTAGAATTACAGGAAACTCTTTGAAGTATCAAAGACGGGTATCTACAGCAATTAAGCGTGCAAGACATTTAGCTTTATTGCCGTATGTAACAGATTTGCTTAAATAAATTAGTTCATCAGTTGTTACCAATTACCCGTTACCAGTTACCAGTTGTTAATCGACAATTGGCAACTAGTAACGGGCAACTGGTTATAACCAATTCACTAAACAATGGAAATTATATTATTAAAAGATCTAGATAAAGTTGGAGGTAAGTTAGATATCGTAACTGTAAAAGCAGGATACGGTCGTAACTTCTTAATTCCACAAAAATTGGCGATGGTAGCAAATGTTAAAAACCGTGCCAAAATTGACGAGATTAAATCTAGAGAAGCTGCTGATAGAGCTGCTAGATATGATGAGTACAAAATAATCTCTGATAAAATTGAAGCTGCTACCCTTAAAATTGGCGCAAAAGCTGGTACAAGTGGTAAAATCTTTGGTAGTGTAACGAATGTACAATTAGCTGCTGCTTTAAATGACCAAGTAGGGGTAGAGATTGAAAGAAGATTAATCGAAGTAACAGAAGAAGTAAAAGAATTAGGGGAATATAAAGCTAAGGCTAACTTACACCCTGATATTAATACAGTTATTAAATTTGTGGTAGTTGCAGAATAGAACCTGCTTTATTCCTAAGCTTTAATTGCTTAAAAATGTAAAACCCTTATTTTTCATGTTCTGAAAAATAAGGGTTTTTTTATGATAATCCGCTGAGAATTTTTTAAAACCTAGGAGTGCCTATCGAAATATACTTTTTAATTTTAGATTTAAAATAAAACTTCGTACAGCCCTTATTTAAAATTATAAACCACTTTTTATAAATAAAAGAATCAGTTTAATTAATCATCCCCTTTACGTATAATTAGAGGAGCGATAACTGGTAAACAATCAGCATCATCGCAATCAATAAACCCATCTCCATCATTATCTATCCCATCTGTACAATCAGTTTCTCCTGAGGGATTAACATTAACAAAAACAGTTGCCATATCACATAAAGAATGGATTGGAAGAATATCGTAACACACTTCATATTTAAAAGAATCTAATCCTACAAAATCAATAGCAGGTTGATAGATCACTTGCCCTTCATCATTAATAGTGATCGTACCACCATTAGGGGAAGGATTTAAAAGCAGAAGTAAACATTATAATCGCCTTAATTATTATAATGCCAAATGCATTTAACTCAAAGTACTAAGTCGAATAAATAATTAAATGAAATACATTTATTATTTACCGAATTTAATGTTTTAAAAGTATGTAAAAGGAAGAAAAAATTGGAAGGATAGAACAGTTTAAACCTGTCCTAGATAGCAGAAATGCTTTACCAATATTTGATCCTCTCTCTATTATTTGCCTTAAAAAATGTAGTGTTGTATTAAAATGATTGATTAATAGTTTTACGCATAAATCGCAATGAATTATAATTCTTTGTCTTTCTTTACGTACTACAATTAATACTTTTAATATATTACCTAAAATGTTATTCTACTGATTAATACGCACAAACAATGCCAAAATGTTAAGGCCTAATATTTTTCTGAATTTATCTATTGTAGCTTTTATTCTTTGATGATTTTAGGAATAAAAAAAGGGAACTTAGCTAAGCCAAGTTCCCTTTTTTTATTCTATTAAACCTTCTACACGTTATTTCACTCCGTCTATAATCGCTTTAAAAGTATCAGGTTCGTTCATAGCCATATCTGCTAGAACTTTTCTATTTAATTGGATGCCTTTAGAAGCTAGTTTATGCATGAATA
The DNA here is from genome assembly GCA_017857395.1 of Bacteroidota bacterium. Lineage (GTDB taxonomy): Bacteria > Bacteroidota > Bacteroidia > Chitinophagales > Saprospiraceae > JAFMDF01. Next base: position 3,772 of record JAFMDF010000085.1, read on the forward strand.
CAGAATAAGATAATCCGTGCATTCTTGCAGCGGCATTAATCCGAGCTATCCATAATCTTCTAAAAGCTCTTTTTTTGTTTCTACGATCTCTAAAGGCATACGTTAAACCTTTTTCGACAGCATTTTTAGCTACTGTGTAAACTTTGGATCTTGCACCAAAGTAACCTTTCGCCATTTTTAAAATCTTCTTGCGCCTTTTTCTAGCCGCAACATGGTTCACTGAACGTGGCATGGTGTTAATTTTTTTGCAAAACAGGGGTTTTCAATAGAAAACACTTCGGACCTGTATTGAGTGAAAAATAGATTTTAGAATAAATTACCCTCTTAAACAAAGTAATTTTTCTACTCGCTTTTGGTCTGACACATGAACTAGTGCAGAACCTCTTACTCTAAGCTTGGCTTTTCTGCTTTTTTGTCTCTTTCTGTGAGACGTATTAGCTTGAAACCGCTTAATTTTACCGGATCCTGTGCGTTTGAATCGCTTCTTTGCACTGGAGTGGGTCTTCATCTTCGGCATTTCAACGTTTTTTAATTGATTGTTTAATACAAAAAAAGTAGTGTATAAGCAAAACTTTCTAAACGATTATTCAATCAATAAATTCATAAAATAGTGGTATTCACTACCCATTTTTCCAATGGGTGCGCAAAGATAGGAACTTTTATCTAAAGTTGAAAGGGGAGAGGGGAGTTATAAGTTATAAATTATGAGTTATAAGTATAAGGAAGATTTGAAATTGATATTCTTAGCGTAAAAAATTGATATATGTGGAAGAAGCATGCCTAAAATGGATTAGGAGCAAGGTGTAATACGTGCAAATGAGTTATGAATGCACAACACTCATAACTCATCACTTATAACTCATCACTAAAATTATTTTTTTTTCTTTTTCTTAGGTTGTACCATTACAGACATTCTTCGACCCTCCATTCTAGGTAAAGCTTCGGCTGCACCGTATTCTTCTAATTCCTTTAAGAATTTAAGTAATAATAATTCGCCTCTTTCTTTGAAGACAATGGTTCTTCCTTTAAATTGTACATAAGCTTTTACTTTTGCACCTTCTTCTAAGAAACCTTTGGCGTGCTTTGTCTTGAATTCAAAATCATGGTCATCTGTATTTGGACCAAAGCGAATTTCTTTGACAACTGTTTTTACAGCTTTTGCCTTAATTTCTTTTTGCTTTTTCTTTCTGTCGTAAAGGAATTTTTTGTAATCGATTATTTTACAAACAGGTGGGTCTGCTTTAGGGGAGATTTCTACTAAATCTAAATCCATTTTTCTTGCCCAACTCTTCACTTCTCGAGTGTTAAATACATCTGCCTCTACTTGTTTACCTGCAGCTTCACTAACTGCTTCCATGTTGTCACCTACTAATCGGATTTGAGGGACTTTAATCAGATCGTTAATTCTAAATCTGATTTCTTCTTTTTGGTTGTGATTTCTACGATGATGTCTTCTTGCCAATAGTTTTAATATTTAATGAATAAATGAATAGAATTTTGATTACTATTCTACTAAGTAATGTTGAAAAAATAAAATGAACAATTGAATATTGAGGGGGTAATAAAACCCATAGAAAATCAAATATAATTTGTCCAATATGTTTTATCTGTTACTAATTAAATGGTTTGAAATAGTAAAAAGTTCCTGTTTAAAGATAATTTGTGGTAAAAGTACTAGAATTCTACTTTTTACCAAATATAAAAGGGCTGAACCAGTACTTTAATTAACTGATTCAACCCTTATTTATGTTTTTATTAGAATAATCGTATTAATTGAAAGGATTTTGATCCCAAAAAAAATTGCTTGCTTAATAATTGTGTTATTAAATGACTACTTTTTTTGTGCATCCTTTATTTTTTCAGCTAGAGAAATTGTGATATTATCTCCTTCTTTTGTTAACTCTGCTAATAAGGTACTTCCTTCCGTTGGATTTTCATTTAAGATGAATTCTGCTAGAGGATCTTCTAGATACTTTTGAATAGCTCGGTGTAATGGTCTTGCGCCAAACTGCGGATCAAATCCTTTTTCTGCGACAAACTTCTTAGCTTCATCAGATAAAGTTAACGCATAATCCATGCCCTTCAATCGTTTGGTTACATCTTTTAAAGCAATTTCAATAATTTTAAAGATGTCATTTTGATCTAAGCTATTGAAGACGACGACATCATCAATTCTATTCAAAAATTCTGGAGAAAAAGTCCGCTTTAAAGCACTTTCAATAACCCCTTTAGCATGTTCATCTGCCTGATTGGTTCTTGCTGAAGTTTGGAAACCAACACCTTGACCAAAATCTTTTAATTGACGAGCGCCAATGTTAGAAGTCATAATGATTAAGGTATTCTTGAAATCTACCTTTCTTCCTAAACCATCCGTTAATTGACCATCATCTAATACTTGTAATAAGATATTAAAGACATCTGGGTGTGCTTTTTCGATTTCATCTAAAAGTACTACTGAATAAGGCTTTCTTCTAACCTTTTCCGTTAATTGACCACCTTCTTCGTATCCCACGTATCCTGGAGGTGCTCCAACCAATCGACTGATAGAAAATTTTTCCATGTATTCACTCATATCAATTCTAATTAAAGAATCATCTGAGTCAAATATATATCGAGCTAATGCTTTTGCTAATTCCGTTTTACCAACACCAGTTGGCCCTAAGAAGATGAAAGAACCAATTGGCTTAGAAGGATCCTTTAGTCCAACTCTATTTCGCTGAATCGCTTTACTGATTTTGCTAATTGCTTCATCTTGCCCAATCACCATCTGCTTGATGTCATCTCCCATTTTAACGAGTTTCTTACTCTCGTTTTGAGCGACTTTCTGTACAGGGATTCCTGTCATCATAGATACTACTTCTGCAATATCTTCTTCTGTAACAGGATATTTTTTAGACTTAGATTCTTCTTCCCAATCAATTTTAGCAATTTCCAATTGTCGAATCAATTTAGATTCATCATCCCGTAAGTCCGCAGCTCTTTCATACTGTTGGTCTTTAACGGCTTGATTTTTATCTTCCTTGATTTTTTCAATATCTTTTTCGTACTCCTCAATATGCTTTGGTACATGGATGTTTTTTAAATGGACTCTTGCACCAACTTCATCTAAAACGTCAATCGCTTTATCAGGTAAGAATCGGTCACTAATGTAGCGAGTACTTAAACTAACACAATTTTCAATTGCTTTGTCCGAATAAACTACATTATGAAATTCTTCGTATTTAGGCTTGATATTTTGTAAAATGTGTACTGCTTCTTCTGGACTTGGCGGTTCAACCAATACCTTTTGGAATCTTCTATCTAAAGCACCATCTTTTTCAATGTGCTGACGATATTCATCCAAAGTAGAAGCACCAATACACTGCAATTCACCTCTAGCTAAAGCAGGCTTAAAGATATTAGACGCATCTAGTGAGCCTGTAGCACCACCAGCTCCAACAATCGTATGAATTTCATCTATGAAAAGGATGACATCTCTCGATTTTTCCAATTCATTCATAATCGCTTTCATCCGTTCCTCGAATTGTCCACGATATTTAGTTCCAGCTACTAAAGCAGCTAAATCTAGCATCACAATTCGTTTGTCAAAAAGCGTTCGAGATACTTTTCTTTGAATAATTCTTCTTGCTAAACCTTCTACGATAGCTGTTTTACCAACACCAGGTTCACCAATTAAAATTGGATTATTTTTCTTTCTTCTACTCAATATCTGACTAACACGCTCAATCTCAGTTTCTCGACCAATGATTGGGTCTAATTTTCCTTCTTCTGCTAATTTGGTGATGTCTCGACCAAAGTTATCTAAAACAGGGGTTCGAGATTTTGCAGCACCTTTTCTTTGGTAACTGCCACCTCTGCCACCTGCACCTAAATCGCCACCTTGTTCTTCGTCGAAATTATCATCTGAATCTTGAGGGCCTTGACTCATAAAATCTGTATCTACTAAGTCTTCTTCATGTCTTACATATTCCAATTCAGATTTGAATGTATCATAATCTACCTCGAATTGTTCTAAGACCTGAGAAGCTGGGTTATCACTATGTTTTAAAATAGACAAAACTAAATGTTCTGTACTTATTTCTTCCGTTTTTAGACGCTTGGCTTCTAAGAAAGTAACTTTTAAAACTCTTTCCGCATCTTTATTTAACGGAACATTTTCTATGGTTAAAGAAGCATTTAAAGAAGGTCTTCTTTCAATAGAATCTTCGATTACTTGGATCAACTCATCAGAATTAACCTCCAGAGAATCAAATACTTTTACTGCCAGACTCTTTCCTTCTCTAACTATCCCTAGCAATAAATGCTCGGTGCCGATATAATCATGACCCAACCGAAGGGCTTCCTTGCGGCTATTGGCTATGACCTTTTTTACTTTTGGAGAAAATTTTCTGTTCATGATTAGGTTCGGTATATCTGTTTATAAAAATTGAGGGTAATTTGGAAATAGAGGTTCAATAACCCGCTCTTTTCAATTCAAAAATACAAAGATTTTGAAACAATATTAAACAATCTTTTTGTACAAAACAATGCACAGGAAAATTAGTTTAAGATAATTTTATTATATAGGCTTTGTACCCCTCAAGTGTTTGTCGCTTCTCGTACATTAATTATTAAATGTTTTTATATAAAAACGAATAATAAAAAATGAAATACTTTACGAAAAATGTGACTTTTTAGTATTTTAAATATCTTAATAAAATAATTATAGCTTATTTATTAAAATGGTTGTGTTGAAAAAGAGGTGTTCTATATATTAAAGGGATTGAATTATTTAAGGGAAAAAATGATGCCATTTGTGAATAACGCCCTTTTTTAGTACATTTTGGCAGTTTTGGATTAGTTTTCCTGACAAATAGGCGGCATAATCTTGTTGGTGAAAAATCTTTTATTGATTCCTTATTAACTACATTTGTGCAAAATATTTTAGTATTTTCACTATTATTAGCTATCTTGTGATTTACAATTTTAGTAAACAAAATCAATATTTTGACTAAATTGAAACACTAGCTTATAAAACCTAACTTATTATGAAATTTAGTATAGATAAAAACGAACAATATACCGTTTTTACACTTCTTGAAGAAAATTTAAATTCTATTATGGCGCCTTTGCTTAAATCAGAATTTATTATTGCTAGAAATGAAGGTATCGGTAATTTTATTTTAGATGTCTCTAATGTTAAATTTATTGACTCTTCTGGGCTGAGCTCTATCCTTACCGCTAACCGACTATGGAAAGGCTATGGCTCTTTCGTTATAACAGGAATTGATCATCCTTCCGTCAAAAAATTAATTGAAATTTCTAGATTGGATTCTGTTTTGGAAATTATTCCTACCATCCAAGAGTCTATTGATTTTGTGATGATGGAAGAGTTAGAGCGGGAACTAAAGGCAGAAGCTAGTACGGATGATAATATGCAATAAAAATTAACTTTCGGGTTTTATTATATATAACATAACCCATCAAATATGAAACTTGAATTTGTAAACACGTCTCACAAATTCAACTAGTCTCTACTGACTATTTGAAATCTTTAATGCTAAAATTTAGTTTCTTTAATTGTTTCGCAAGCATAAGAAAAGAAAAATTTGGAGTGCATTTATGTACTCCATTTTTCGTTAAGAATCTACCTTGAAATTATTTAACTAAATTTTACCGTTTTGACCATTCTTTACTATGGTCGTCGTTGATTCAATTTCAATTATATTCAACATTTTAATAGTAGCTTTAATTGCGGCAATTGCTTGGTCACTATCTAAACCATTGGTTTTAAATTGTTTCTCCTTTAATTTCCAAGTGATTGTTGTATGACAAAGCGCATCCGTTCGACCACCAGGAGGAATAATTACATTATAATCAATAAGGGTAGGGTAGGGTTTGCTTAATTTATCGTAAATCCGATATACCGCATTCATGAACGCATCATACTGACCATCGCCAGCTGCTGTTTCTTCATAAGTTTTTTTGTTAATTTCTATACTTAAAGTGGCGACGGATTGAAGCCCAGCAGCAACAGATAAAGCGTAATTTTTAATTTTAATTTTTTGTTCTATTTGCCCACTCTTCAAGACGTCAGAAATGATATAAGGTAAATCTTCTTTGGTAACCATTTGTTTCCTATCCCCTAATTCATTAATTCGTTTGGTTACTTTTTTCATGGAATTTGCATCCAATTCTATTCCTAATTCCTCCAAGTTTTTTTTGATACTTGCTTTTCCTGCTAATTTGCCTAAAGCGTACTCATGTTTTCTATTGAATCGTTGTGGTTTTAATTCGTTATGGTATAAATTATCTTTATTATCACCATCCGCATGAATGCCACTCGTTTGGGTAAAGACAAATCCTCCAATAATTGGTTTATTGCCCGGTATCCGAATGCCAGAAAAAGATTCTACGATTTTGCTAACGGAAAACAATTTACTTTCGTCAATATTAATAGTATGTTCTTTTAAATGATCATTGACTACGCCAACGACACTTGATAAAGGCACATTTCCTGCTCTTTCCCCTAAGCCATTCATGGTACAGTGAATACAATCCATCCCTGCTTGAATAGCAGAATAAACATTGGCAGTCGCTAAATCATAATCATTATGAGCGTGGAAATCAAAATGGAGACGAGGAAAACGCTGAATCATTTCTCTAGAAAAGAGATAACTTTGTTCTGGATTTAAGATACCCAATGTATCAGGCAGCATAAACCGATTGATTCCTTCGTTCCGTAAACTTTCTACAATTTGGAAAACATATTCAGGAGAAGTACGTATGCCATTTGACCAATCTTCTAAATATACATTGACTGTAATTCCTTTTTCTTTGGCGTGTCCGATGACTTCTTTAATATCTGCTACATGCTGTTCAGGTGTCTTTCGCAATTGTTTCTCACAATGTCGAGCAGACCCTTTGCATAATAAATTGATGACCTTGCCACCTACTCCCTCAATCCATTCTAAAGAACGCATTTTATCTACAAAACCTAAAATTTCTATTTGATTTTGAAAACCATTTTCGGCTGCCCAACTTAGAATCTTTTTGGCACCTTCTTTTTCTCCTTCAGATACACCCGCTGAGGCAATCTCAATTCTATCTACTTTCAATTCCTCTAATAATAACTTGGCAATGTGTAACTTTTCGATTGCGGTGAAAGAAACGCCTGAAGTTTGCTCTCCGTCTCGTAGCGTAGTATCTAAAATTGTGATTTTCATAAGAGAAGTTGATGAGCGGTTGAGTTGCTATCATCAAGTAACTTCCCGTTACTTGATGATTTCGCTACTAAAAACATTGAATGATTTCGCTAAAAATCAGTTAAAATTAACCAGTAACGGGAAGTTACTGGTTAATAGGATGGCTATTACATAGCTGCTTCAAAAGCTTGAATCTTATCTTTAATATTCAATAGATAATCAATATCATCATATCCGTTTAACATACATTCTTTTTTATAGCCATTAATCTCGAAGGAAGTATTTTCTCCACTTGATACAATGGTAAAAGTTTGATTTTTTAAATCTACCTTAAATTCCGCCTTAGGATTTCCTTCTATTTCTGAAAAGATAGTCGCTAAGAACTCATCACTTACGGTAATTGGTAAAATACCATTGTTTAAAGCATTCCCTTTGAAAATATCCGCAAAGAAACTAGAAACGACGACCTTAAAACCTGCACCTCCGACTGCCCAAGCAGCATGTTCTCTACTTGACCCACAACCAAAATTTTTGCCGCCTACTAAAATTTCTCCACTATAAATGGGATTATTTAGAATGAAATCGGCGATTGGCTGGTCATTTTTGTCATATCTCCAATCTCTAAATAAGTTATCGCCAAATCCTTCTCTAGTGGTGGCTTTTAAAAATCTTGCAGGGATGATTTGGTCTGTGTCCACATTCTCTATTGGTAAAGGTACTGCTGTGGAAATTAATTGTTCAAATTTTGCTACTGGCATTTATGTTGAGTTATGAGTTTAATGATGAATGATGAGTTATAAGTGATAAACGATAAGTTAAACTCATCACTCATCACTTATAACTTATAACTATTTATGCTGTTTCCAAAATCCCTCTTGGGTCAACCACTTTTCCTGCAACGGCAACTGCTGCTGCTGTCAACGGACTAGCCAACATCGTTCTAGAACCTGGCCCTTGACGACCTTCAAAGTTTCTGTTTGAAGTTGAAACGGCGTATTTGCCAGCAGGAATCTTATCATCATTCATCGCCAAACAAGCAGAACAGCCTGGTTGACGCATTTTGAAACCAGCGGCTTCTAATACCTCAACGATACCTTCTGCAATAGCTTGTCTTTCCACCTCTTTAGAACCTGGAACAATCCAAGCAGTTACATTCTCCGCTTTTTGTTTGCCTTTTACATAATCTGCTACAACCCGTAAATCTTCAATTCTACCATTGGTACAACTACCGATAAATACATAATCGACTTTTTTGCCAATCATTGTATCCCCTGCTTGGAAACCCATATAATTCATAGATTTCTGGAAAGAAGGTTGTTCAGAACCAGCAATGCTACTTAGTTCAGGAATTTTACCTGTGATTTTTACACCCATGCCTGGATTGGTACCAAAGGTAATCATCGGTTCAATATCTCCTGCATCAAAACTTTCCTCTCTGTCGAAAACAGCATCTTCATCGGTATACAAAGTAGCCCATTTTTCTAAGGCTTTATCGTAATCAGCTCCTTTAGGCGAATATTTCTTCCCTTCTACAAATTCAAAAGTCTTTAAGTCAGGAGAAATTAAGCCGCCTCTTGCGCCCATTTCGATGCTCATGTTACAGACCGTCATTCTTCCTTGCATCGACATTTCTCGAAAGACATTACCTGAATATTCTACAAAATAACCTGTTCCACCTGCGGCAGTCATCTTCGCAATGATGTATAAAATCACATCTTTAGGAGATACATTCGGTTTTAATTGGCCATTGACATTAATCCGCATCTTCTTTGGCTTAGGTTGCATAATACATTGCGTTGCCAAAACCATTTCTACTTCACTTGTGCCAATACCAAAAGCAATACAGCCAAAAGCACCATGTGTAGAGGTATGACTATCTCCACAAACTATGGTCATTCCTGGTTGCGTAACCCCTAATTGTGGGCCCATAACGTGCACTACACCTTGATATTCAGTATTCAAACCATAAAGGTCAATCCCATACTTCTCGCAATTTTCGGTTAAAGTATCTACTTGGAATTTAGATAATTTATCCTCAATCGGTTTATCCTGATTGATCGTGGGTACATTATGGTCAGGCGTTGCTACCGTTTGATTCGGGCGCATAACGCTTAATCCTCTTCTACCCAGCCCGTTAAAAGCCTGTGGGCTTGTTACTTCGTGAATTAAATGTCGGTCAATGTATAATACCGATGGGCCATCAGGGATTTCTTGTACTACGTGGGAATCCCAAATCTTGTCGAATAACGTTTTACCTGCCACTGTTGAGTAGATTTTAGTTTTTAAAAAAAGGTCTAGGAAAACCGTCAATTATAAACCATTGACCGTGAATCCTTTTATAAATTTGGTAAGTATTTTTATAGGAAGGACAAATTTACTACCTTATTTAATTAAATACCTAATAAAAGGTTGGGTATTTACGATGGCTACCGAAAGAAGTTTGGGATTGTAAGATAGGTTTTGCTTGATTATTCCTTCTATTTGTCTTTGAAGAATTCAATTCTGTCTATTGAAAAGTCTTGTTTATCGGTTTTTTTAATATTCTTTCTATTTTAATGAACTAAACCCTTTTGTTTTTGCGTTATTTAGGCAAACAATTAAAAAGTTAAAACCAAAATTATATGAAAGCGACTATTTTAAACGACACTATCTCTTAGTGTAACAACCAAATGAGAACTTGATGTATTCCTTCCAGAATTTATTCCAGTTTTCATTTTTCCACATTTCTAAACATTTTTGATAATTAATTAATGTTTTCTCAAGCATGGATTGTATTCATTCATGCTGTGAATGTTAACAATGGCAACGCTTCTTAGGTTTATAGACTCTGACTATTAACGCTTGTCTACTACCTAAATTTTTGGATTTATCCAATGCCTTCTGCTGCATTTTATTAAAGAAAGTCGATTGATTATCATTCCTCTCTACGCTATTTACCAACACATAATAACACGTATATAACAGTTTGTTTTAAGGCGGAATGCCAACAAATTGAGGGCGATTCCTATGTCTTAATTATCGTTTTTGACGGTGGTTATATAGGGAGAACTATGCCTAAAAAGACTAAGGGAAGCAATTTTTAACACACACATAACAATTTGTTTTAAGGTGAAATGCCAGCAAATTGAGAGTGATTTCTATGCCTTAATTATCGTTTTTGACGGTGGTTATACTGGGAGAACTATGCCTAAAAAGACCAAAGGAAGCAACTTTTATTTTATTTATTTAACCATAGCCTTAATGAAAACAGGCTTATTAAACCAATTGAATTATGAATACTCTAATGAAAGCAGTAAATCCATCAAACCAAAATGTAGGAAGAATTATAGATGTAGATGGAATCGAAATTTAATAAAACGAGCCCTCAGAATTAATTTCCTGGGGGCTTAACCTAATTTTTATAAGTTTGTAACTTGTTCTATTAACCAACTTTTATAGGCTAATAAGTTGGTTTGATTTAATTCAGAAAGAATAGTTGATTTTATGTCGGAATTCCATTTTTCCTCGTTTAAAACCTTTGAAATTTTTCGTATTATCTTTGAAAAATTCAAATTTGCAATTTTTCTTTGACTGGTTATTTCTTTGTTACGACTTAAATATTTTTCAAAAGATAGAGATTCATTTTCCAAACTTGCAAAATAATTTTTATCAAAAAGAAAAATGTTGAAGTAAGTTCTAATTATTAAGCTTCTAAGCCTTAAATGATTAATAATATTTTGAAGTTTTACTTGTTTTAAAGATTTGATAACCTCAAAGTAATTTTCTTTTTGGAACCTTAAAAAGGCATTAGCCAATTTTAATGTCAATTTTGGTTCTTGCCCGCCTATCGAATCTTTATACTTTTCTATTGTTTGTTCTACCCAGATATATTTTTCAGCCTTTAAGTTTAAAATAATAATATTAATAAAAATACTGACATGAATTTTACCATTATTAAGCAGCACTTCATTTTCTAAGGCTAAAGTATATAATTTAATTATTAAAGGAAGGTACTCTTTTTCGTTGATTCTAAGTTGTTGACTAGCAAAATTTTGCAGTATTGAGAAAAATACTAATTGATTTTCTTTCGATAAGTTTTTAATTTCATTTTTGTAAAGATTGTATAATTCTAAGTATATTGATTTTTCTTGTTTATCAATTAATGAAAAAGCCTTTTTAAATAAAATGTATATGAGATTGTTTTTAGGATTGGTATTTGAAAAATCTTCTAGATTGAAATCATGTGTTATATTATATAATTTTTCCATGTTCTTTAAATCAAGCCCTAATTTTGCTCTCTCAAGTACAAAAAACGATTCAAAATCTTTTATTCCTTCAAGTAAAGAATTTACTTCTTTTCGATTTTGTGTCTTTGGATGAAAGTAAAAATCACTCTCTAGTCGATATTTATTAAAATAGAAATTGGCATCACGATAAGGAGCAGCTTCTAATGAAGTAATTAGTTTTTTTTTACCTTTTGTGAATTCATCATAAACATTTCGTTTCCCATAAATAGCCACCAATCGTTTATCCTTCTCAAATCTATCCACCTCATTTTCTAGGAAAAGCAAATAATTTTCTATAATTTTAACAAAGTCACTTAATAGGCTACGGAACTTTTTACCGTTAAAATCTTGTTCGGAATAAACTTCCTCAAAAAGGAATTCCTTAGTTACCGCTTCTATTTTTGTAAAGGGGTAGAATGGTTTTAAAGCTTGATAAAAGGCAGGGAGGTCTGTCCGCCTTTTGATTAAAAAGGGACTTTTTACATAAGCCTCTAGCTCTTTAAATTCCTTAATCGTTAAGGATTGTAATAAATTAAATAGTTTGTTGGGTTTCAAATTGTTGAGTTTAAGGGCAAATTTTGTTTGGATTAATAGCTTAAGTTATTGGTAAACAGTTATTTAGATATTTTGTATTTTGAATAATTGCCTAAAAAATGAGGACAAAATAGGAAATTTGTCTAAGAAAAAATAATAAATAATACGTAAAATTGTAATCTATTTGTAAACAAACCAACTTGCTAACAATATAGAAAGGGGTGTTCATTCAGACAATACCTCCAAAATCCACGAATGTTGCAAAAGGTTTTCACAATTCGATGTGAAAATCTAATTAATGACCCCAAAAAATACTTTTGATGCTCTCTACGGCGAGTGCTTTTGGAATAAATTCCAAAAAGCACTCGCTTGTTTTAGGTTTGTGCTAACTATTTTTCTGATTTTAATGATTCCTTTAAATCATCAATTTACCCTCATTTTAAAGGTAAAATACCTACACCTTCCACTTTCCCTGCTTTTTCTTAAATTTGCACTGATTTTAATAACTTTTTGATGAATGTAATTAGGCGATTTTGCCAATCAACTTTCACCCAACAAAGTAACTACTACTATGAAAAAGCAAATTCAATTTATTTTAATTCATTTATTGTGTTTTAATGGACTACTGTTCGGACAAACAGTCCAGTTAGAAGGATACATTTTTGAGGATAATAACCGAGGTTTTTTGAATGAGGTTATTATTGATATTTACGATGCTAGTAATGAGGATTTTATAACTAAATCTATAACAAATACGGATGGATTATTTACGGCGGAATTACCTGCTGGAAAAGAGTATATTTTGAAAATTAGTAAGGATTTATTCTTCCCAAAAGAAGAATTGGCTTCTACTAAAGGAAAAAGCGCAGGCGAAAAAATATATGCCAAAATAAAATTAGAACGAAAGCCAGGATATATTTTTGACGTAACATTGGCGGAAAAAGGCGCACCAAAGGCTACGGTTAATGCGATTACAGGGGCTAGAGTGGAAGTGTTCAATAATACTTTATCTAAAGAAGTCTTGGTTGTTGATTCTTTGAGCGGAATTAATTTCGATGTAACTTTTGAAAGAGGCAATCATTATACAGTATTAATTAGAAAAGAGGGATTTTTTAATAAACGATTAGAAGCTTATGTAGACGTAGAAGGCTGTATTCTATGTTTTGAAGGAGTTGGAACCGTAACGCCTGGCGTATCTGATGTGATGTCAGAAGGTTTTCAAATGGGGTCTGTTTTGGCGAATATTGAATTAGAACCAGCTCGTTTGAATCGGACGATGGAAATAGAAAATATTTATTATGATTTAGATAAGTATTATATTCGAGATGATGCAGCGATTGAATTGGATAAAGTAGTTAAATTGTTGAATGATAACCCAGCTATTATTATAGAGTTAGGTTCACATACGGACGCTAGAGGAGGGACAAGACATAATACGCTATTATCTTCTAATCGAGCAAAAGCAGCAGTAGCATACATTATAGAAAAAGGCGGTATTAGTAAGAATAGAATTTCAGCTAAAGGATATGGAGAGACAATATTGGTGAATGGTTGTAAAGATGGCGTAAAATGTTCAGAAGCGGAGCATCAAAAAAATAGACGAACAGAATTAAAAATTGTTGGCTTTGAGGATTTTGACCCATTGGAGAATCGCAGTTTAGCAGATATTTTGATGGAAGAAAAATTATTGAGAGAGGTGCTTAATTCTGAACAAATTCAAGTTAAGGCAGGAGAAGTACCAGATTTTGACAAATTGGACTTGAAGGCGAAGCAAAAGAAAGCAGGGACTACTGAAAAAATTACAGAAAAAAGTACTTCAGTTGCGGCTACTCCAAAAAAGTCACCAATCAAAGAAACGGTTAAGTCAGGGGAAACAACTTCGAGAGAAGCTACGTCTAAAAAACAACCCATTGAAAAAGGAAAGCAAACCGTAAATAATTCCGCTAACCAATTCTTAGAATTTGGGGAGGATGAAGTACTAATCATCCAAAATGGAAAAGCTAAATTAGTGCCTAAAATGATTGGTAATCAATTAAATACGAGCATTACGGATTTATTAGTGGCAAAAAAAATCAATGTTCAACAAGATAATATCATTATGAATTATCAATTTGAAACGATGGACAAAATGCCAATGGGTGTTTTGAATACCTTTTTAAATAAATTAGCCATGGTCGAACAAGCAGGTAGTTGGCGATTATTTCCTTTAAAAGAAGGAGCGCCAATACCAAAAGCACTTGTAGCGGCATTAAAATAATACTTTTAGTGACTGGTGATTGGTGAATGGCGATTGGTGTGACTACTGATTACTAATCGCTAATCACCAATCACCATTAAACAACATAATCATTGAAAGTAAATATTCCAGAATCTGATCAGAAAAGAGTCGTTATTATTGGTGGTGGTTTTGCAGGCATTAATTTGGCTAGAAAATTGGCTAAATCGAACTATCAAGTTGTTTTGGTGGACAAGAATAATTACCATCAATTCCAACCTTTATTTTACCAAGTGGCAATGGCTGGATTAGAGCCGAGTTCGATTGCTTTTCCCCTGCGTAAAATTTTTCAAAAGCACAAGAATATTTATATTCGAATAACTAAGGTGTTAGAAGCAGATTTGCCTAATAAATGTTTAAAAACGACTTTAGGTATTATGAATTTTGATTACCTAGTCATAGCGGTTGGAGCAGATACGAACTTTTTTGGGAATGAAAATATGGCAAAATATTGCATCCCCATGAAGTCAGTAGGAGAGGCGTTATACTTACGGAATGCTATTTTTAATGATTATGAAATAGCCCTTTCTACGGATAATTTTGAGGAGCGACAAGGCTTTATTGATGTGGTAATAGTGGGTGGTGGGCCTACTGGGGTTGAAGTGGCAGGAGCTTTGGCAGAGATGAGACAATATATTTTACCAAAAGATTATCCTGAGTTAGATAATAAAGAGGTAGATATTTATTTAGTCCAAAGTGGAAATAGGTTGTTGAAAGGCATGTCTACAGAAGCAGCCGATAAAGCATTGATATACTTAGAAAAATTAGGCGTTAAAATTATTCTAAATAATAGAGTAACGAATGTAGATGAAAATTTTGCTTACCTAAAAGATGGAACGACCATTCGGTCAAGAAAAGTTATTTGGGCTGCGGGGATAACTGGGAATATCATTAAAGGTTTACCTGAAGATTGCATTGTTCGAGGGAATCGCTTAAAAGTGAATGAATTTAATCAAGTAGAATGTTACGATAATGTCTTTGCCATTGGAGATATTGCGTATATGGAGGAAGAGGCCGCTTTTCCAAAAGGACATCCACAGGTGGCACAAGTCGCCATTCAACAAGGGAAACACTTGGCAGACAATTTGAAAAAAATGTCCAAAGGCAAACCTTTAAAGCCTTTTAAATATAATGATTTAGGCGCTATGGCTACTATCGGAAGGCATTTAGCTGTGGTAGATTTGCCCCGTTTTAAAACGCAAGGTTCTTTTGCTTGGCTTGTTTGGCTTTTTGTCCATTTATTTTCCTTAATTGGCATGCGAAACAAAGTCATCGTCTTTATCAACTGGGTTTGGAATTATTTTACTTATGATCAATCGCTACGCTTGATTATTAAGGTGAAAGAACGGAATGGGAAGAAGGTTTAGTAATTTTCAATTTTCAATTTTCAAAAAAAAACTAGCATTTAAAATTATTATCCCTTCATTTATGGAAGAATTTTAATAACTTTTGAAAATTTTAAATGATTGATTGAGAACGGAATTTCTTACTAAAAGAACACACAAGTTTAATAGTTAGCAACTAATGTTCTAGATTAATTGATACGTTCTTTTGAAAATTGTGAATTGAAAATTGAAAATTTGAAATTGAACACTTGTATTTCCTCCATAAAAAAGTACTTTTGCGGCTTCATTCATAATCCATAATTATGTTAACAGCCATTTCGCCAATAGACGGTAGATACGCCGCAAAGACAAAAGCCTTACAAGCTTATTTTTCTGAATTTGCTTTAATAAAATATCGAGTTTTTGTAGAAGTCGAATATTTTAAAGCATTGGTTAATATTCCATTGCCGCAACTAAAAGCGGTCGATGAGCATCATTTTGCTGCTTTGGATGGAATTGTTCAAAATTTCAGTTTAGCAGATGCTGAAAGTATAAAAGCAACAGAGCGAGTTACGAACCATGATGTCAAAGCAGTCGAATATTTTTTAAAAGATAAATTTGATACAATCGGGTTAGCGCCTGTGAAAGAGTTTATTCACTTTGGGCTAACTTCTCAAGATATAAATAATACGGCGAATCCGCTGATGGCAAAATTGGCAGTAGAAAATGTGTATGTACCCGCTATTGAAGGAATCATTGACCATTTAAAAGGATTAGCCGCAGATTGGACGGATATTCCAATGTTGGCAAGAACGCATGGACAACCAGCCTCCCCAACGCGTTTAGGGAAAGAAATCTTGGTTTTTGTAGAACGATTAAAAACGCAATTAGCCCTTTTAATGCAAGTTCCTTACGAAGCAAAATTTGGCGGAGCGACGGGTAATTATAATGCTCACCATGTTGCTTATCCAACTATTGATTGGCCTGCTTTTGGGGATAATTTTGTGGCGAATCATTTAGGCATGCATCGTTCTCAATACACGACTCAAATTGCACATTATGATAATGAGGCGGCTTTGTACCAAGGCATGAAGCGAATTAATACGATATTAATAGATTTCTGTCGAGATATTTGGACCTATATTTCTATGGAATACTTTAAGCAAAAGGTAGTAAAAGGAGAAGTAGGTTCTTCCGCTATGCCGCATAAAGTGAATCCGATTGATTTTGAAAATGCAGAAGGGAATTTAGGATTAGCAAATGCGATATTTGGTCATTTGGGAGATAAATTGCCTATTTCTAGAATGCAAAGAGATTTGACGGATAGTACGGTTTTAAGAAATGTGGGCGTTCCTTTTGGGCATACGATTATCGCTTTTCAGTCTATCGAAAAAGGTTTGAATAAACTATTATTAAATGAAGCTAAATTCCGAGCGGATTTAGATAATAATTGGATGGTAGTTGCCGAAGCGATTCAGAACGTATTAAGAAGAGAAGGTTATCCAAAACCTTATGAAGCACTAAAAGAATTAACTAGAGGAAAAGCATCCATTAATCAAACAGAAATTCACGAATTTATTGACGGATTGCCAGTTAGCGAAGCGATTAAGGCGGAGTTGAAAGTTATTCGACCTGATAATTATTTGGGGGTTTAATTGGTGTTGCCATGTTGCCGTGTTGTCGATAAAACACGGCAACATCGCAACACGGCAACATCGCAACCCTAAATCGAATTAATAGCATCGCCATTCTGAATCCGCTTTTCAATCAAATAACTATTTCTATCCGTAGAGGTTCTAGATATTAACTCGGCTAAGAATCCACCTATAAATAATAGGGATCCTAAGACCATACTGGTTAATGAGATAAAAAACCAAGGGTTTTCTACGACCAACGCAGGATTTGCGCCTTGACTTAATCGAATTAACTTGGTAATCCCAATGTAAGCGGCAGAAAAGAAGCCCACTAAGAACATGATGACCCCAATTGGGCCAAAAAAGTGCATGGGTCTTTTACCAAATTTACCGACAAACATAATAGAGGCTAAATCCAATAATCCTTTTACGCCTCTATACCAGCCATTAAATTTACCGACCCCATATTTTCTTTCTTGGTGTTGCACCACTTTTTCCCCAACATTGGAGAAGCCTGCCCATTTGGCGATGACAGGAATATATCTATGCATTTCGCCATATACCTCAATACTATGAACTACTGCATTTTTATAGGCTTTCAAGCCACAATTGAAATCGTTTAATTTAATCCCACTGACATAGCGAGTAATCCCATTAAAAAATTTAGAAGGAATGGTCTTAGAAAGTGGGTCATGTCGTTTCTTTTTCCAGCCAGATACTAAATCATACCCGTCTTCCATAATCATTCGGTGTAATTCGGGTACTTCCTCTGGGCTGTCTTGCAAATCTGCATCCATCGTAACGACGACATCTCCTTTTGCTACATCAAAAGCCGTATTTAAGGCAGCAGATTTACCATAATTACGTCTAAATTTAATGCCTCTTACTGATGGATTTGACTCCACTAATGATTCGATGACTTTCCAAGAACTATCATGACTTCCATCATCCACCATAATAATTTCATAGCGAAACTTGTTGGCAATCATTACCTTTCTAATCCAAGCCTCTAATTCTGGCAAAGATTCTTCTTCATCATAAACAGGAACTACAATGGAAATATCTAACATATTCTATATACTTGATTCTAAATGATACCTGGCTAGACAGGTAGAAATTTTATTTTTATACTTGAGTAATGGGATGCCTACGAACCATTCTGCCGATAATCGCCGCTATGATAAATCCGCCAATTAAAGCAGATAAATAAGCGGTTAGAACGGTTAGGAAATTATAATTCATTAGCTCAATATTATCCATGAATGCGGTGTAATTTTCTTCTCCCAAGATGCCTTCCATTTGGCCCATATTATCTCTCATGTATTGTTTCTGAATAGTTAACATCTCTGAATCCAGAAAATTGTATAAGACATAATTAAATGAGTGATAAATAGCATTGGCGACAATCCAAACAATAAAAGCCGAACGAAGTGCTGTTTTGAAATCGAGATATCCTCCATTTTCTTTACGTTCTTCTACTGGCGCCATGTACATCCCAATTAGGTATAATAACATGGTACTCCAAATAATTTCTGGACTAAGGATTAGTTTTTTATCAATCCAATAAAAGAGGAACAAAAAAATAATGGTACCAAGACCAGCTAAAACACCAAATTTTACCGCATGATTATCCTTCATAGTTATATTTTTTCGGCAAAATTAACCTAAAATAAATAACTCTTCCAAAGAACGAAGCCTTGAAAGAGTTACGGATATAAAATTTAAAGGTTGCTGTATGGATATTAAACCATTGGCTGAGTTTTTTTCATAATTGCTCCTACGATAAGCGATAACAAGACATTCCAGAATACACCATTCAAAATAGAACTAATGAATTGTGCTATGGGGGTCGTAAACATTTCTGTCATTCCTCTAGCTTGTTCTATTTGTTCTTCTGTCATTCCAGCCTCTTCCCATTGAGCTGTTTGAAATTCCATCATAGCTGGAATAATATCAGGTCTAATAAAATTGTGATAAGCAAAAGCAAATATACCAATCAAGACACCAGAAAAAAGACCAATTAAAGCTGCTAATTTTACACATCTACCAAAAGTAATATAACCTCCAAGTTCTTCATCTCTATGTTGTTTAATCGCAAAATATAGGATAGCGATTGTAGCAAGTGCAGCTAAAATACTAGGATAATATAAGCCTTCACCTGTACTATAATTTACTAATCCTATCGTATCTAACAGTAAAGTAATGGCTATAAATGCTAAAGCCGCAATCCCTCCATAACGCATAGCAAGCGGCCTGACAGGTACATCAACTTGGTCAATAAAATCTACATTTTCATCTAAGGAATTCATAAAATAGTGGTTTTAGTTTGTTAATGAATTAAATACAAGAATAAAGATGGCTTAAAACCTATCAAAAAAGAAATTTATTAGATAAAATGTAAAGAATGATAGAAAAAGGGTTTGTAAATAATACGCTTTTTGAAAACACTACCTTTAATGACTATATGATATGCTATAGATGAAGGGGATAGACTATTTCTTTTAATCTAGAATTTCCCGCTGATGGAGAAAAATTACAATTGATAGTAGACTATGTAAGTAATGAAACTAATCGTTTTATTTATCAAAGCGCTAAAGCTGCACCTAAAGATTGTGCTACTTCCAGTGCTTACAGGTTTGATGCTAAACCTTATTAATAGTATTAATATATATTTTGAACTTGATATTTGCGATTGAACTTAAAATATACAGACATTTTAAAATATCGATTTCGATTGCTATCGGAATTAGTACGGATGTTTTTATAAGCAGCTAAAAATTAGTGAAATTTCCGTTGATAATTCCTAAAACTTTACCACTAAATGCTTGCCCAATAAAAGGCGTGTTTTTTGATTTAGACCGAATAGCGCTTTGCGTTAATGTCCATTCTTTAGTTGATTGAAATAGTGTTAAGTTAGCTTTTTCTCCAACGGATATCGTAGGAATTGGCAAATCCAAAACTATTCTAGGCTGAATGGCCAATAAATTAACGATAGCTGCTGTACTTAAATGTTTTTTCAAAAAGGTATTTAAAAGTGGATAAACGGTCTCTAATCCGATGATGCCAACATCAGCATAAGAAAACTCCAATTTTTTAGCTTCTACTTCTAATGGCGTGTGGTTGGAATTAACAATATCTATTACGCCTTCTTTGACGCCTTTTAAAAGTGCTTTAATATCTGATTGTTCTCTTAGTGGTGGACTTAATTTATAATTAGGGTCAAAATTTTCGACAGCAGTATGTGTATAAATTAAGTGCATAATTGACACAGAAGCCGTTACTTGCAGTCCTTTAGCTTTGGCAATTTTGATTAATTTGACAGATTCAGCCGTTGATATATTATGTACATGTAATCGAGAATTGGTGTATGCTAACAAGTCTAAATCTCGTTTCAACATCAAGGTTTCTGCTAATGCTGGGATTCCCTTCATACCCAATTGAGTGCTGATAATGCCTTCATGCAACTGCCCTCCTTTACTTAAAGAAGTATCATTTGGATGATTAATAACTAGCCCATTAATTCCTTTTAAATATTCTAAACCCCGTTTCATCAAACCAGCAGAAGTAATGGATTTTGCCCCATCAGAAAAAGCAACCGCACCAGATGCGGCCATATCATAAACTTCTGCTAAATTTCCCCCTGCACAATCTCTTGACAACGCACCAATAGGATAGAAATCGACTAATGTAGCATGATTCTTTAGAAAACTCACTTCTGATTTAGAATGAATCGTAGGATTCGTATTAGGAAAACAGGCAAGTGCTGTAAAACCACCTGCTGCTGCCGCTGCTGCTACCGATTGCAAATCTTCTCGATGTTCAAAACCAGGTTCGCCTACCTGTGCACCGATATCCAACCAACCTGGAGAAACTTGTAAATCAGTTGCCTCAATTATTTTTGCAGAAGGGTGCTTTAATTGCTTACCTATTTTGGTAATTGTTCCTGCATCAATGAGCATATCTACAGTTTCACCATTAGCGGGTGAATTCGGGTCAATGATGGTGGTATTTTTGATTAAAAACATGTAATAATTTTAGTCAAACAAATGGAACAATTTCAAAAATCGCTGCAAAATAGAAATTTTTGAAAAATTTACCTAAATCGTTTTTTACTTTTGCCCTTTTAAATAATTATTTTAGAACTGGATTTAAAAACTTTTGGGGAATTTAAGGGTTGTAAAAGAAAAATAATAGATTATGAAAAGTATTCATCAGTTTACCGTGACGGACACAAATGGTCAAGCGGTTAGTTTAGCAAAATACAAAGGAAAGGTTTTATTGATTGTCAATACGGCATCTGAATGTGGGTTTACGCCACAATTAAAGGAAATGGAAGCTTTGTATGCGGAGTATAAGGATAAAGGGGTAGAAGTATTGGCTTTCCCATCTAATAATTTTGGTGGGCAAGAACCATTGAAAGGCATGGAAATTCAAAATTTCTGTGAATTAAACTATAAGAGCACTTTTCCTATTTTTGAAAAAAGCGAGGTAAAAGGAAGTAATCAAAGTGAATTATTCCAATTTCTAAGTTCTAAAAGCGAAAATGGGAAGGTGAATTCCACACCAAAATGGAATTTCCATAAATACCTAGTCAATCAAGATGGAGAGGTGGTGGATTATTATTATTCTGTTACTAAACCGAATTCTAGTAAAGTGAAAAAAGCGATTGATAAACTATTGGCAAAATAAATCGAATCACTAGGTCATTTATCAAAAAAATAAAAAATTTAGCATTCCTAATAATTGTCCGCTAAACGGCAATTAGGAATGCTTTTTTATTTATACGGAGTAATTTTGGGGCTAATGCGCCAATAAAATATAAATTTAGGGTTTGATTAAAACTCAGTTAAGCGACAAATAAACAAAGCACATGAAAGTTGATATTTTAGCGATCGGCGTACATCCTGATGACATTGAATTAGCCTGTAGTGGTACTTTATTAAAGCATATAGAAATGGGCAAAACAGTTGGATTATTAGATTTGACTGCGGGAGAATTAGGTACTAGAGGAAGTGGCCCACTACGATTAATAGAAGCAGCCGATTCCGCTAAAATAATGGGGGCGAAATGGAGAAAGAACTTAGGCATGGCAGACGGTTTTTTTGAGTATTCCAAAGAAAATATCTTAGAAATTATTCCTATTATTAGAGCAAGCCAACCAACGATTATCTTAGCCAATTCTTTAACCGATAGACATCCTGACCACGGTAGAGCAGCAAAATTAGTAGCAGACGCCTGTTTTTATTCGGGATTAACGAAAGTAGAAACTTATGACAGTCAAGGAAATAAGCAAGAAAGGTGGCGACCCAAAGCCTTATATCACTATATCCAAGATAGATCCTTACAACCTGATTTTATAGTAGACATAACTCCGCATATTGACAAAAAATTTGAACTGATTCTCGCCTTTAAATCTCAATTTTTTATAGCAGACGAAGAAGATAAAGAACTGAGTACGCCTATTTCTGGCAAAGATTTTCAAGATTATTTAAGAGCAACTGCCCGAACTTTCGGTCGTCCTGCTGGTATGGAATATGCGGAGGCTTTTAATGTGGACCGAACCTTGGGCGTGAGTAATTTATTTGATTTGGTATAAAATTTAAGCCTACCATCAAACATTAACTATTCAATAAGCAATTTTAACTGCCAAATTGTCACATTAACTTTCTAAAAGTAGTATCTTTGCGACCGCAAGTAGTTGTACACTATTTGCTATAGCGCTATTCCAATAATTATTGGAATGGCTTGTTGAACTTATCACTACCAAAAATCACTAATCATTTAAGATATGTATAATAGTAATCCGACTTTAGAGAGCGTAGGTAAAAAGGTAGATGAATCGAAGCAAGGAGAAGTATTCTTTCAAGAGGATACAGATGATGGTCGTAAGAAATTTTATATTGAAAGCTACGGCTGCCAAATGAATTTTAGCGATAGTGAAATTGTCGCCTCCATTTTAGGAGAAGCAGGGTTCAGTCCGACTAGAAATATGGAGGCGTCGGATTTGATTTTGATTAATACTTGTTCCATTCGGGAAAAGGCAGAACAGACCGTACGTAAGCGATTGCGAATTTTTGATAAAGTGAAGAAACAACGACCAGGGACGCTTGTTGGCGTATTGGGTTGTATGGCAGAACGCTTAAAGAAGAAATTTTTAGAAGAAGAAAAGTTAGTAGATATTGTGGTTGGGCCAGATGCCTACAGGGATTTACCAGGCTTAGTGGCAGGTGCAGAAGAAGGACATAAAGGCGTCAATGTCTTTTTATCCAGAGAAGAAACTTATGCGGATATTAGTCCAATGCGATTGGATTCTAATGGCGTTTCGGCTTTTATTTCCATCATGAGAGGTTGCGATAATATGTGTTCTTTCTGTGTAGTGCCTTATACTAGAGGGCGAGAAAGAAGTAGAAATGCTTTTACCATCGTAGCAGAAGCAACGAATTTAGCCGAAAGAGGCTATAAAGAAGTGACCTTATTAGGGCAAAACGTGGATTCTTTCAAATGGGAAAATCCTGAAACAGGAAAGGTCGTCAATTTTGCCGAATTATTGATAATGGTAGCAGAAGTTTCTCCAGATATGCGGGTACGGTTTTCAACGTCTCATCCAAAAGATATTACGGACGATGTGCTTTATGCGATTCGAGACCATGAGAATATTTGTAACTACATTCACTTGCCCGTACAATCGGGAAATAGCCGAATCTTAAAATTAATGAATCGGACGTACGACCGACCTTGGTACGAAGCAAAAGTGAAGAGAATCTATGAAATTATTCCAGATTGTGCGATTTCATCTGACATAATTACAGGTTTTTGTACAGAAACAGAAGAAGAACACCAAGATACTTTAAGCGTCATTAAATTCGCTAGATATAGCATGTCCTACATGTTTTTCTACTCTGAAAGACCAGGCACTTTAGCGGCAAGAAAATACGAAGATGATATTCCGCTAGAAGTGAAAAAAAGCAGATTGACCGAAATTATTTATTTACAGAATGATATTTCTAGAGCATTGAATGCAGCAGATGTTGGCAAAACCTTTAAGGTCTTAATAGAAGGTGATTCTAAAAAATCAGATAAAGAATTTAAAGGTAGAAATTCACAGAATAAAATGATTATTTTTCCTAAAAAAGGCGATTTAAAAACTGGGGATTATGTTCACGTAAAAGTACATACTTCTAATAGTGCGACTTTGAAGGGAGATATTGTATAAGTTCTTTTGAACCCAAATGCCAAAGAAATGTTAGTTTACGCTTTTTGTCCAAGATGTAAAATAGATATATCAATTAAGACGAGTGCAATTACTCGTTCAGAGTTAGAGGACGAACAAGGTTTATATATAACTAAGAGGTGTCAAAAATGTGCAACAAAACATGATTTTCACGTTAACCAAATTAAAGCTAAAGTTTCACCTAGAGGATTAAAATTAACAATCCTATTGTCAATTGCTTTTGCTTTTATTTTGATTATAATCCTTTATTGGATGGGGTTTTGGTCAACTTTTACCTTAGCATTACCAGTAGCTATCGTTTACCTTTTTCACAATTCTCAAGCTAAAGAAGCAACTGATTTTAATAGTATCAAGATAAACAGAAAATGAGAAATACATGAACCTACAATCTATCAAACAAAGATATGGCATCATCGGTCGTTCCCAAGGCTTAGACCGAGCATTGAGTACAGCGGTTCGTGTAGCGCCGACGATGCTATCGGCACTTATAATGGGAGAGAGTGGGGTAGGAAAGGAAGTATTTTCTAGAATCATTCATCAATTAAGCCCTCGGAAACACGAAAAGTTTATTGCCATTAACTGCGGAGCAATACCAGAAGGAACGATTAACTCGGAATTATTCGGTCACGAAAAAGGGGCTTTTACAGGGGCAACGGGAGACCGAAAAGGCTATTTTGAAAGTTATAATAATGGCACTATTTTTTTAGATGAAATAGGGGAGATGCCCTTAGAAACCCAAGCTTTTTTACTAAGGGTTTTGGAATCAGGGGAATTTATTCGAGTGGGTTCATCTAAGATGTTAAGAACAGATGTTAGAGTCGTCGCAGCAACCAATGTAGATTTAAAAGAGCGCATAAAAAAAGGAAAATTTCGAGAGGACTTATATTATCGGTTGAATACCGTTCCGATTATTGTCCCACCCTTAAGAGAAAGACAAGAAGATATTTATCCATTATTTAGAAAATTTTCAATTGATTTTGCCGAAAAATATAGGACGACTTCTATTCAACTAGACGATAGAGCTAGATTGTTAATCGAAAGCTATACATGGCCTGGGAATATTCGGGAATTGAAAAATATTGCCGAGCAACTATCGGTCATGTCCGAAGAAAAGTTGATTACCGCAGAGGATTTGGTAGATTTAATGCCCAATATATTAAATAGAAATTTACCTGTAAGTACTAAAGGAGGGAGCGGCACCGGTTCATTCGAAGAAAGAGAGATTTTATACAAACTCTTATTTGACATGAAACAGGACTTAAATGACCTTAAACGCTTGGTCGTTGAATTGGTGAATACGAATGATTTGAGGATGCCTGATATGACCAATTTACCCCAATTACCGGCTGCTTCAACAGCTTTGGATTCTTATAATCGACCGAGTGAGCGAACAAGGGATTATAACGATTATATTCTAGAAACACGAGCCGACCAACCGATTAATCACCCTAGTGACCGCCCTATTTTAATTGACCATAATCGCCCAGCCAGTAATTTTGACCGAGCCGAAGAAGTAGAAGAGAATTTATCCTTGGCAGATAATGAAAAAGAATTGATTCAAAAAGCGTTGAAGAAACATAAAAATAGAAGAAAAGACGCAGCGAGTGAACTCGGTATTTCTGAACGAACCCTTTATCGAAAGATTCAATTATATGATTTATAAGAGAGGATTGATGAGTTAATGAGATGAATGAGTAGAGGAGGACAACTCGCAACCCGAAACTGGCAACTGGTAACTGTTAACCCGCAACTCGCATAACATGACAAATATCAAATCCTTAAAATGGTTATTTCTAGCCATTACCGCTTATGCTTTAAATAGCTGTTATTCGTTTAAAAGTGCAGGTATTCCTCCAGGAATGGAGACTTTTTACGTCGCTGAATTTGATAATACCTCTCCCAATGTAGTGGCAACTTTATCGACTAATTTTGCCCAGAAACTAATAGATAAAGTAAGAACAGAAGGAAAATTGACACCAACAGAATACGAACCGCACGTAGAATTTAGTGGGGATATTATTGGATACAATGTAACTTCAGTTGCCCCAGAAGAAGGACAAACGACTGCTTTTAACCGTTTGGATATTAGAATTAGGATAGAATTTAAGAATAATTTAGATGACGACCCGAAAAAAAGTTGGACCAATACTTTTGGTTTTTTTGAAGATTATGCCAGTGATGTAAATTTACTAGATGTGCAAGATGATTTGATTGAAACGATAACCGATCAAATTGTAGAGGATATTTTTAATAAGGCTTTTTCGGATTGGTAATAGTAGCTTGGGCATCTTGCCCGAGTAGAAAATCCTCAATTAAAAAGCTACAAATAAAAAAGGTTAAATCCTTTACGAATTCAGCCTTTTCTATGTAAATGTGCTACTTGGACAAGATTTTTGAACAAATTGCTTATCTTGCTAATAATTTCGTTATAAAATACACGCTTTCCATCCATCGAATCATTCCAATTGATTAATATTATTAGCAAAATGTATGAAACAAGTCTTTTTTTTCTTACTACTCAACTTCTTAGGATGTACAACTATAACTGCTCAAGAAGATAGTTTACAAATCCCTTTTGCTAGTTTGACTTGGGAAGATATTTTATCCAATCCTCCGCTAGGTTCGCTCAAATTTTTGATTAATACATAAATTACACGAAATAATAT
>JAFMDF010000424.1 GCA_017857395.1 Bacteroidota bacterium
GTATCTTCCGCTGAGGTATTGAATGCTTGTCCAGT
Source organism: Bacteroidota bacterium (assembly GCA_017857395.1). Lineage (GTDB taxonomy): Bacteria > Bacteroidota > Bacteroidia > Chitinophagales > Saprospiraceae > JAFMDF01. The sequence continues at coordinate 36 of JAFMDF010000424.1, forward strand.
TTCATATAAATCTTTGACACCAAGTGCATAAAATTCATTAGCGCCTAGATTTGCTTCCTTATGGCATTGATAACATTTTGCATCAGAGAAGAATACTAAAGCACCTCTTTTTTCCTGTTCAGTTAAGGCGACTTTGTCCCCCTTTAGATATTCCTGAAAAGGAGCTTTATTCGTGATTAATGCTCTTAGGTAGGCAGAAATCGCAAAGCTTGCTGTTCGCTTAGTATATCTTTCTTCTTCTGGCAAATCACCAAATGCTTCATCAAAATATTTTCTGTATCCATAACCATCCAAAACCTCTTCCGTAATTTCCATCCGATGCAAATCCATTCCTTCTATATTTTGCGTTTCTAAAGCTGCTAAACCCTCTTCATTAAGGTCTGTTCCTTCTGTTTCTAGCCAACGATTTTCTGTTCCAATGTTGACTCCGCTACTTCCAAATCGACCATTCCAAGTACTATTTTCCACAAAAGCAACATTCAGAACGCTTAAAGGTCGAAGTCCTTGAACATCCATTTCATTGGGTCGATAGGCAGCTAACTTGGTACGCCCTTCTCCATTTTGCCCAAAACCAATCCCTCCATCGGCAATTCCTTGAATACCCCCTGGTCGAAACCCTGCGGAAGGAATATGACAAGAGGCACAAGAATAGGTCTTCTCTCCTGCTTCTTTATTGGGCACTAAACCTAAACCTGTTTCAAAAAAGAGCCATTTTCCAAGATGGATTTTTTCTTTTGTTAAGGGGTTATGAGAATCTTGAGGTATAGCCGTAAAGTCATCACTTTCAGGTAGAATAAAATCGTTTTTATCTCCACTTTTAGCTGCTCTTGCTAGGGCAGCATCTAACAATTGGTCTAATGGTGTATCGAGATATATTTTATCTTTATTGCAAGCAATGATTAAAGTAATACCAAAGAGTAAATACAGTAATCGTATTTTCATTTTAGAACTTTTTTAATGAATAATCCATGTATAATTGAATCGGTTTTTGGAATTATTTCATTTTGAGTTCAACTCCGTATAATGTGCTGGAAACCTTAATCGACGCTAGTAGGCAATTAGAACAGTCTATTTCCAAGCCCATCGAGGGAACTATAACTGGAAATACGTCGATTAAAAGTCAAAAAATAGAGAAAATTATAAAAGAAAGGACTGAATGAAGACAGGTATGTCTTTGAGTATTAAAGGTGGTTTGTATTGAAAGACCGATAGAATATCGGTATTAAGGAAAATAGTATCATATACTAATAAAACAGGAATAATCGAAATGTATTGGAAGTCAATATAATTCAATATAAATTGACCCGATGGATTGGTCGAGGTAAGGTTTGCTTGAGCCAACAGTTGTCGATTGTGACAGCAATCTTCTTTATCAATAGAGCAATCCATTTTCTTTGTCACTTGCCGTTTAGACATTTGACAACTTTTCTGCGGATTGTTGCCTTTAGCTCCATAACAATCTGTGGCATCCCCAATAAAACTAATAGACTTTAAGTGTCCTTGACAGAAGTGCATATCAATAGATAATCCTATTGATGAAAAAAACACCAAGAATGCCATGCACAAACTTATAATCCGATATGTTTTATGGTTTGTATTCACAATATTTACTACGTTAGATACATAATTTAGGTACTTATTAAACAGGATTTCTCCGCTTACATTTTATTTTTTGTCATTTTGACGCTAAACTTATTTAAGTTGCATAAATCTTGCCATTAATCCAGAGAAACACTCCTCAACCGCAGCGAATTCATAATAACAGAAACCGAACTAAAACTCATAGCCGCAGCCGCCAACATAGGTGATAATAAAAGACCGAAAAAAGGATAAAGAACTCCTGCCGCAATCGGTACACCTAAAACATTATAGATAAAGGCAAAAAACAGATTCTCTTTGATATTTTTCATTACGGCATGACTTAGATTTTTGGCTTTGACAATCCCTTTTAAATCACCTTTTACCAAAGTTACTTCTGAGCTTTCAATAGCTACATCTGTACCTGTTCCCATCGCAATACCTACATCCGCTTGGGCTAAGGCAGGAGCATCATTAATCCCATCCCCCGCCATTGCTACTATTTTCCCCTTTGCTTGTAAAGCTTTAATAAAATCAAGTTTGTCCTTTGGTAAAAAATCGGCTCTAAAATCTGCTAGTCCAAGTTGTTCGGCAACCGTTTTTGCGGTATTCGCATTATCTCCTGTTAGCATAATGACTTCTATCCCTTGTTTTTGTAAAGCCGAAATGGCTTGTGCACTCGTCTTTTTAATAGCATCTGAAATAGTCACAAAGCCCAACACTTCCTCATCTACTGAAATATAAGAAACGGTTTTACCCTTTTTTTGCTCGGCAATCACTTGGCTATCCACGGTTTCCGAGACTACTGCTTTTACTTGTTGCATTAGCTTTTTATTTCCCAATGCTATTTTATGATTATCAACCGTACCGATGACTCCTTTACCAGAAACAGATTCAAAATCATTGACCGCATGTAAATCTATATTTTCTTTTTCGCTACGTTTTACGATAGCTTCTGCTAGTGGATGTTCGCTATACTGATTGAGGGAGGCGATGTATTGCAGTAAAGGCAAGGCTTTGTCTGAGGTGTTCACTACTTTTTCAACTGAAGGTTTGCCTTCCGTTATCGTTCCTGTTTTATCGGTAATTAATACATTTACTTTATCCAACTTTTCTAAAGCTTCTGCATTTTTGATTAACACGCCATTTTTTGCCCCCTTCCCTACTCCAACCATTACGGACATCGGTGTAGCTAAACCTAAGGCACAAGGACAAGCGATGATTAAGACGGCAATCGCATTGACAAAAGCATAAACCATAGCAGGAGCAGGTCCTACTAAATACCAAATGATAAAAGTAAGTATGGAAATACCTATGACTATTGGCACAAAGTATTTTGAAATTTTATCCGCTAATTTTTGTATCGGTGCTTTGGAACGACTAGCATTATTGACCATTTCAATAATTTGCGAAAGCAGCGTTTCCGAACCTATTTTCTCAGCCTGCATCACAAATGATTTAGTACCATTTATCGTCCCAGAACTTACTAAATCGCTCACTTTTTTATCAACAGGAATTGGCTCACCTGTAATCATCGATTCATCTATGTTACTATGCCCCTCGGTAATTACCCCATCAACAGGCACTTTATCCCCTGGTTTGACTCGCAATAAATCCCCTACTTTAATATCATGAATGGAAATAATTTTATCCTTACCATTCGGTGTAACCAATACGGCCTCGGTTGGTGCTAATTTGAGTAATTCTTTAATTGCTCCACTAGTTTGACTATGTGCTCTAGCTTCTAGCAATTGCCCTAATAAAACCAAAGTAATAATGACTGTAGCGGCTTCAAAATAAACGAAGACAGTTCCACTTTCAGTTTTGAACTGTTCTGGAAAAACGTCAGGAAACAAAAGCGCAACTACACTAAATATCCATGCCACACCTGTTCCAATTCCAATCAAGGTGAACATATTCAAATTCCAAGTCATAATAGATTTCCACGCCCGCTCAAAGAACATCCAACCTGCATAAAACAAGACAGGCAAGGATAGTACTAACTGTATCCAATTCATCGTATGTTGAGAAAATAGTTTAGCTAAAGGATTCCCTGGAATCATTTCTCCCATTGCCATAATGAAAATAGGTACCGTAAAAAGGATTGCTATTTTCATTTTTTTCAATAGCTCCTGATAGGTTTTATCTTCAGCTGCTTCTGTTGGTTGTATCGGCACTAAATCCATTCCGCATTTTGGACAACTCCCTGGTGCATCCTTAATAATTTCTGGGTGCATCGGACAAGTATATTGAGCCGAAGTAACCAGTTTGGGCTGTTCTACTAAGTGCATTCCACAAACAGGGCAATCACCAGCTTGAGCATACGTTTTCTCTCCTTCACAATGCATCGGACAGTAAAACACCCCATTGCCTTCTTGTTTGTTGGAATGGCTTGGCATGGAATGTTTGACTTTTTCTCCTTTCATTCCAATGGTATAATGCAAACCTGCTTTGACCAGCGTTTCCTGTAGTTTTTCAATAGGAATATGAGCCGACATTACCACCTCAACCGTTTCTTGTTCTAAGTCAGCAGTTACCTTTTGAACGGTGTCTAAATTGCCTAAAGCACCTTCAACGCTGTTTTTACAACCGTTGCAAGTCATGCCTGATATTTGATAAGTATGTGTCATGTTTCTGTTTTTAAAATAAACTTAGAGGGGGTACTTTTATTCAAATAATTTGATGAAATAGTATCGACCTCAATGGTATAAAATTAGAATTAACAGGACTCTAAATAGCTATGTAATTCCGATTTAATCTTATGAAATTTTGACTTTATATCTCATCTAAAAATTGGCGTTTCCCATTTTGCAAATTTTTAAAAGCGGATGGAGACATTCCTGTTATTTTTTTGAACTGACTAGACAAATAAGCAACGCTACTATAATTCATCTGAAAAGCAATCTTAGTAAGCGTCATTTCATTATAGGTCAATAATTCCTTTACCTTTTCTATTTTTTGAGCAACGATAAATTTTTCGATGGTTCTGCCTTCTACTGTAGAGAATAGCCGACTCAGATAGGCATAGTCGTAATGTAATTTTTCTGCTAAAAGCGTAGAGAAATTAACTAAGGACAATTCTTTTTTGTAGTGAATTTCTTCTATGATAATAGACTTTACTGCATTGATAGTTTGCGTCTGTTTGTCATCTAATAATTCAAAGCCTTTTGCTTTTAATATTGTTTTTAGTTCCTGTTTTTGGTTAGGTTTGATTACTTCTTTGAGTGTTACTTTTCCTAATTCTATAGCGGTGATAGCTAGGTTTAGTTCCTTGAATACACTTTGAACGGATTCAATGCATCGAGGACAAACCATGTTTTTTACCATGATGTGTTGACTCATATTTTGAAATTACAATGGCTATTAATCGTTTTTTATTTAGGTACTTTTTTTCTTAATCTGTTCCTCCCGAAGGGTGCATTCCAGCAGCCAAATCATAAGAACCATTCTGATGGGGGGTAATTTCATAATAAAAAGCAGTTGGTGCTTTATAATCTCCAAAGGTTCTAATTCCTTGCATATCACATTGCATATTATAAATCCGAATTTTACCATCCTTTTCAGCAACCGTATAAAAGCCTTGTGCAAACCATTTCATTTTGTAAACTAATTGTTCGTCTAAGCCATCTAGTAAATCTCGATTAATTGGAAAGGTATTAAATTCAATTTTATTTCCTTCGAGCATTGAGTATTTTCCTATATGTAAATGGGTTTTATCTCTAGCTACTCCATACCAAGTCGTATTTCCAATAGCAACAGGAACGGTCAGTAATCGAAAAGAAGGAATTTCCTGAGCTTCTAGTTGTTCATTAAAAACCTGTTCGATATGTTGTTTATTGGCAAGGGTAAAAAGCAAGTATAAGGAGCTAAAGACTAATCCAAGGTTATTAGGTAACCCTCGTTTAGTATCCGTTTTTTCATAATAAAAAATACTTCCTGCCACACCAATCAATAATGGAATTGTATAAACAGGGTCAATGATGCTAATACTATCAAAACTAACTCGCCAATCCGTAAAAGGCAAGAATAATTGGGTGCCAAAACTAGTAAAAGCATCTAATAACACATGTGTAAACAAGGCAAAAAAACTAAAGAACCAAAGTTTTCTGAAGGAGACCTCCTTCGTCCATTTTATTTTATTCAAAACATAAGCAAATAGGAATGCGCCAAGTAAGCAAAATAAAATAGAATGGCTATACCCTCGATGAATACTTATGTTTTGAAACGTACTAAAAAATGGTGTAAGCAGGACATCTAAATCTGGTATAGTGCCGCCAATTGCCCCAAGAATAGCAGCCTTTCGACCGATTTTTTTACCCAAAACGGCTTCGCCGATGGCTGCCCCAAGTGCTGCTTGTGTTAAGCTATCCATAAATTATTTGTTATTTTATCGTTTCTCTTTGAGATGTATGTTTTTGATATTGGTTAAAGCAAAACCGATGATGAAAAAACTTAGAAATATTTCTAACATCACCACAAATCTGGCTACATCTGATACTGGTGCGATATCACCATATCCTACTGCGGAAAAAGTAATTACACTAAAATATATGAAGTGATATAAATTATAAATATAGGTATCTGAGTATGCTGGCATTCCAGTAAAAGAGGAATGGTCAAATTGATAAAGGCAAGTATAATCTGTTGCAAATGATAAAATACTTATTCCAATAAGTAAGCTAAATAGCCAAAGTAGCCTTTCCATAGAATGGCATATTTCTATAATTTTAGAAAGCCGTTTTAAAATATTGGATACAATCAAAATTGTTTTAACCAAGGCTAAAACCAAAATGATTACAGGAAATGGAAATGATTGATGGTCAACAAATGGCATCAAACCCACCACATACAATACACCCACTCCTAAAACTATGATGATGGGTATCATCGTTTTACCAAACAACATCTTCAAAAAAGAAGGTTCTTTAACTTGATTTAGGCTTTTTGACATTTTATTGTTTCTGTTTTAATTTCATTGCCATCTCAAGGCTTATTGCTTCTGTATAAGTTCCATAAGCATCTACTAAGTTGTTATAATCTTTCATCTGGAGCTATTCTAAATTAATCGTTATTTGATTTTGTTATAAATTAATGCCAATACATAGCCGATAATCCCCCAGAAGATGAAGGAGATAAAAGCCCCCAAAATGGTTTCTCCTAGGGGAATATCCATTCGAATGATATTGTTAAATTCCATCCCATGAAAAATTAGGTTGGATAGCTTTACGATAACATCTTTACCCAATAATGCCATTGTTAAAAAACAGCCTAGGTAGAAAACGACTGAAGTTAATCCCGTTGCTAGCGCAAGTTTTTTCTGATTGATACTTTTCATAATTCTTTAGTTTATAATTTTAATATCGCTGTTTTAATATGAGTCAAATCATCCACATGCGTCCAAGCAAAAATGATTTGATTACCAGATTTGGCCATTACAGGAAATCCACTATCTCTAGCAGCA
>JAFMDF010000425.1 GCA_017857395.1 Bacteroidota bacterium
GAAACCGCTCTGATTACTCATATTTGACCGATCCTTATCCAAAACTCACGTTAGAAGTAAAGTTTACCATCGAAAATGCTTCCATTAAAAATTTTGAAGCACCTAATTTTGATGGATTTAATATCGTGAGTGGCCCAAATCAATCGTCTAGTATGATGATTAGTAATGGAAAAGTAACGCAGAGCGTAGCCTATAGTTATTACATTGAACCTGTTGAAGTAGGGAATTATTATATTCAACCCGCTTTTGTCGATACAGAAGAAGGCGCTTTGGAATCTATGCCTTTGGAGGTATTTGTTATAGATAATCCCGATGGCATTATTCAACAACCTCGGCAAAATAGTCGTAAGGATTTTTTTAATCGAGATGATTTATTTGGAGGGAGTGATTTCTTTGGAGGCAATGATTTTTTTAATGATTTTTTTGATAGACAAAAGAATCCCTTATTGCATGAGGATAAAACACAAGGTTCGGCGAAACCAAAAAAGAAGAAACGTAAAGTTTATAAGTTATAGTTTTCTTTTACACATAGTCACATAGTTTTTTACACATAGTGCATATAGTTTTACGAGGTATGCCTTTCGTAGGAATTCGATTTAACCCAATCAAAAAAATGAATCGTTTGAGACCTCTATTTTTTTTTATAGCCTTTATTTTTTGGACAACTGCTACTGCACAAGTAAGCTTTGAAGCGAGTACGGATGCTAAACAAGTGGTGGAGAATGGTTATTTTCAAATCACCTTCACTTTAAATAATGCACAAGGGCGTAATTTTAAAGCACCTTCTTTTAGAAATTTTACGGTATTAAATGGCCCTAGCCGGTCGATGAGTACGACGATTATTAATGGCAAAGCCTCTCAGAAAGTGTCTTATTCTTATTCTTTGCAGCCTAAAAAAGTTGGAAAATTTACAATTGCACCTGCAACCATGGCGGTCAATGGAAAAACGATGAAATCCAATGCGGTAACGATTGATGTAATTAAAGCAAGTGCTGCTAGTAAAAATGCTTCAGTAGAACAGCAATTGTTTGTTAAAGCAGAAATTGACACCAATTTAGTCTATGTAGGACAACAACTAGTCGTGAATTATAAATTATATACTTCTGTAAATATTGAGAATTACGATATTTCTTTTGAACCAGAATATCAAGGCTTTTTTGCTAGAGATATTCGTCGGTTTGATTCTAGAGCTGTTCGAGAGGTGGTAGATGGGATACAATACACCACTAAAATTTTAAAGCGAATTGCCTTATTTCCGCAACAGACCGGTTTGCAAACTATCGAACCCATGACCGTTCGTTTAGGGGTAATTGTAGGAAAGAAACGGCCTAATAGTTTCTTTTTTAATAATCAGATTAAGCCTGTTAATGTACAAACCAATCCATTAAACATTAATGTAAAATCTTTGCCACAGCCTATTCCACCTGCTTTTAGTGGAGCGGTCGGAAAATATGCAATGAATTCTTACATTGATAAAACAAATATTACGACGGACGATGCGATTGCTATAAAATTGACGATTCAAGGAAACGGGGATATTAAGCGATTACAACCGCCGAAACTAGATTTCCCTAGCGTTTTTGAAGTCTATGAACCAAAAGTTTTAGATGAAATATCTCAAGAAGTAGGCGGTATTTTGAAAGGGCAAAAAACAATGGAATATTTGGCATTACCGAAACAAGCAGGTAATTATCAAATCAAACCTGCTTTTACTTATTTTGATACGGATAGTGCTAAGTTTATCACCTTAGTACCTAATCGTTTTAGAGTTAATGTGCGTCGAGGAAAAGGCACGCCTGCCAGCCAAGCGATTGCTACACCTGATATTGCGGATAAGGATATTCGATATATCAAAACAGCTACTTCTTTTAGTACAAAAGGTACACCTTTTCCAAAAACTGGACTTTTTTACAGTTTATTAATCTTACCATTTCTAGTCTTAGGTGGCGCTTTTGTTTATAAACGAATTTTAGCAAAAAATGGCAATATTGACTTGGTTTTATTAAAAAGAAATCGAGCGGAAAAAGTAGCTAAAAAACGATTAGCTACTGCTAAAGGCTTGATGAAAGCTGATAAAAGTCGTGCCTTTTACGATGAAATTTCCAGAGCTTTATTAGGCTATGTTTGTGATAAATTAAGTATTCCATTATCTGAATTGACCAAGGACAACGTTAGCCAAAAACTCCAATCTTTAAAAGTCCAAGAGCAGCATATCACGGATTATATGTCCATTATCAATATTACCGAAATGGCTTTGTTTGCAGGTATGGACAATCCTGCTTCTATGCAAGAAACTTACCATAAATCTGTGAAAGTGATTAGTGAGATTGAGACAGAGTTGACTTAAATACTCATCTTCTTTTCCAACATAATCTTCATCAACCAATACAGTGGATATAAAAAACAGAAAAATAAAACACTGATTCCTAACTCAGGAAAAAGCTCTGCAGGATAAAAGAAAATATTATGCAAATCAGTTAACAGCCCTTTCGGCTGATAAATAATATCCCAAGAATTCCATCTTAAAAAACGACCAATATAAATCCCTAAACTGCAAAGAAATATTAATAAGACGATTAACCCATGTTCTAATGGTTTAGGTAAATATTGTTTGAGAAAACGATGAATAGGGTATAAAGAAATTAACCCTAATAGTAAACCCGTCCATGCAAAGGAAGAAAATAGCATGACATCGTACCAATAAGGGATTGGGTTTCTGGGGTGTAAGTGTAATAAATCTGTTAATAAATAAGGTGCATTTGGAAAAAATAATAGCCACGCACCAATAAATGGAAAGATTAAGAAACCTTTTTGTTGATGTTTATGCATTCGATTGACTAGCATTGCCAAACCATACGGAATCCAAGCTAAAAAGAGATTCCAAATCAAAAAAACAAAAGTAGGTTCGTTTTGAAAGAAAAACACATCCCTGTAATTACTAACATCTCCCCAAACGAAACCTACCCAATTTAAGCGAAAAACTATTAATAAAATATTAAATAAGCTCATCAAACCAAGCAGTCCAAATAATTGAAAAGTCTGTTGTTTGAATAATTTTTTAATGCGACTCATGGAGGTTTTTTAATAATTTAATGGAATAATTTGGGCAACTTGCGTTTCGTTCATTAAAGCACGAAGTTGGACTGTCTTTTCTTTTAACAAGAATCGAAAATCCCAGAGGTGAATTTTTCTTGCTTGATCACCTCTTCTATAAGCCCTCCAAAAAGCAAGCCATTGGTCTGGCATCGTCAAAAATGCGACGAAAGAAGTACCGATGGCGTATACCGATTTTTTACCATTGCCCAATAGAAAGAATTGCATCTGTGCTTCTTCTTCTACTTCCGTTGAATAGTTTAGCAGCACATGATAAATATCATGGCTTTCCAAACCAGCGATTAAATCAAAATTTTCTTTGGTTAAAAAAATTGCTAGGTCTTTTCCTAATGTATTTTTAGGATATTGTTCTAAATCCGTTAGTTGAATAGACCAGCGTTTTCGTTTTTTATTGGTGATATAGATATAGGCACCTTTTGTTTTTTCAACTAAACTGATTAATACTTGGCTTCGAATTTTTTTGACAATCGTTTCCATAAAAGAACTTTGAATTACAAAGTGTATTGGTAAAAAAATATAATTGTGATAATATTATTCTAAGCTTTCAATTGTTTCTTTAGTGTAAGCAATGTAATCTACACAACGTGCTAAGGCTTCTTCCGTAAATATATTCTGTGGTAAATTTTTCAACTGGCTCTGTGCTTCCTCCAAATAATGTAATACATTTTTCCATTTATCTAAATCTGAGTCTTCGTCATTAACAGTTATTTGAGTTAAGGTGACTGCATAATTGAAAAAATTATAAGCGCAATTCTCTAATTCAGTATCAAATAATTTTGTTAAGCTGGATGCCGTTTCACAAAGTTGAATCATTTCTGTTTGAATAATCAGTAAGGAATCAAATTTTTGGGATATTTGTAATCGCTCGGCAATCTCTGTTAAGTAGGCCTCATAATCCAATTGAGCATGAGCTAATTCTCTTTTATTTGATGCTGTTGGATTGTATTCATAAGCCTTAAAGGCACTTAATAATCGCTTATCAGAAATGGACAAATTTTCAAATGTCCCTTTATTTCTATTTGTTTCACAGTCTTTTCGTTCTGCTAAGAGAGTAATAGCTGTTGCAGATAATTTGTATTCAGCTACGGAAATGGGGCATGCTAATAATTGCCAATCAGGGTCTGCTGGTAAATGATTGACAATAAAATATTTCGGCGGTGTTAAAAAATAATCATGTCCAAATTTCTGTTCAAAAATACTAACATTTCCTATTAAGCCACTATCCCAAGTAGCATCTAATAAATACCAACTACTATCAATTTTTACACTATTCCATGCATGGTTGGGACTTTTTAAATTCGGTGCTGTATCGAAGGAAGTTTTACCATAACCAGAGATAACTTCACAGGGAATATTAGCCCTTTCACACATTGCTTTAAATAGCGTAGAATAGCCCCAACAAATAGCTTCTTTTCTCTTTAAAATATCTGTATTACTTCGATTAATTCGTTTATTTCCATTTTTATAAGCCTGTTTGTCATAGCGAATATTTTGAATGATCCACTGGTAAATACTCCTTACTTTTTCCTGCTCACTTTGTGTTGAGTTAACTAAATAATCAGTCAACTTCGCAAGGTCATATTCTACAGAATCAGGTGTTGCTTGTACCCACTTTTTGATTGCTAAAAAATCAACTTGTGCATTGCTTATTGAGGCATAAAACCCTAGAAAAAATAATATGACAATGTGCTTTTTGATAAAATTATTTTTAGTGAAAAATTGTAGCATTTTTCCTTAAGAAGATGCAATTTTCTCTTGAAAGGTTGTTTTCTAAAAATTTTCTTTCTTTCTTTTAACTAATGCTTCCAAGGCATTTAAATGAGTTTCAAAGGCAGTTCTTCCCAAATCTGTAACTTGGTAAGTCGTTTGTGGTTTTCTACCTACAAATTGCTTACTAATTGCTATGTATTTTTCCTTTTCCAATACTTTTAAATGGCTTGCTAAATTACCATCTGATAGTTCTAATGTTTCTTTTAATCGCTTAAATTCTACCCAATCATTAACCATTAAGATAGACATAATCCCTAGTCTCACTCGATTATCTAATTTGGTAGATTCCAGTATGTCAAGAATTTTTTTCATTGTATTATTTTTCCGACTGTAGACCGTAGCTTGGGCTTCTAGCCCGAGTAGCGATATTTAGGTTGCTACTCGGACTAGAAGCCCGAGCTACTTAATTCGCCAAACACTAGGCTTTTTATGCTCGTTCATATTTCCAATACATCAAACTTCCATAAATAATATGTAAAATCCCAAAACCAATGACCCAAACTTCTAATCCATAGCCTAAAAAGAATAAAGACAATAAACCTAAAGCGATTTCACAATACCCTAAGTGGCGGATATCTTTCAGTGTATACTTACTAGCATTGACTAATGCCAATCCATAAAAGACTAAGGTTGTTGGTGCTAAAAGCCCAAAGAAACCGTGATAAAATAGGCCTAAGCAAAAAATACCACCAGTAACTAAAGGAATGAATAGGTTAACTAATAATCGCTGACTCAAAGCATCCCATATCTGCTGTCCTTTTCGCTTGGCTTTTCTGGTCGTAAAAAAAATACCACAAGAAATCGCACCGATTAAAATGAAAACCACATCTAATAAAAAAAAGGTAATATAATTCATCCCCCATTTGGTAGAATGAATCGCCTCCACATAATATAATCGCTTTCCGTCAAAAGGAATCATGTCTAAATAAATGTAAACTAAGGCGGCTCCAATGATGGCAAAAAGCCCAGCAGCGATGCCTGATAAGCCGCTTAAAGAGATAAATCTAGAAGAACGCTCCATTAAAGAACGAATTTCATCTAAGGTTTCACTAGGGTTTTTTCTACTTTCCATAACCATATTTCAGTAAATATTTGATAACTAAAAGTACTTTGAGTAACAAAGTAAGCTTATTTTAAGCATAAACGCAAGTAAGATTTTGAAATTAACCTTTCTTTAAGTAGGCATATCTAACTTTTAGTAATGCTTTGGCATATTTTTTGACTTATAGCTTAATTACTACCCTTCTTCTTCCTCCCGTTTTATCCACCGATATCTATTCTAATCCTAAAATTTGTTTTACCCATGAATCAATGGCGTACCATTAGTATTAGCTTTTTATTCTTGTCTCTAAGTATGTGTCTCTTTTTTTCTTGTAGAGAAATGGAACAGATTACTCAGACCGAACCAGAAGTGTTTTCTGTAAAACATCATAATCTCATTGGGCGAACGATGGCTAATCAGCTTAAGAAGATGCCAGAGAAGTTTAATATTTTGGATAGTGCGATCTATCGTGATGCCTATATTTATGTTGATCGGCTAGCCAGCACTTTGAGATTAACTTCTGTTGTTAGGCATAGAGATGATTTTAACTGGAAAGTAACGATTCTTCATGATGATGACATTCAATCTGCTTTTACTTTACCTGGTGGCCATATTTATATATATACGGGGTTATTGAGGTTTTTAATTGCAGAACATGAATTAATGGCAGTTTTAGCTAATGAGATAGCCTATGCCGATAAAGAATTGTCTGTACTCGCTTTAAAAGAAGAATATGGGGGCATTTTTCTAGGTGATATTATTCTAGGACAGGAAGTAGAAGAATTACCAGAAGTAGTTGAAAAATTTCCTTATTTAGAATTCTCGGAAGACAAGGTTTTTGAAGCAGATGAATACGCAATTGCATTAATATGTCCATTTCAATATGATATCAACGGCTTGAAAGATGTACTTCATCGCGCAAATTTACGCCATATAGAATGGGTCGTTTCGAAAAAAGGAGAAAATTTGGAAGATAGATTAACTCATATCGAGGAATATTCGAGTGGCTGTGGAGAAGGTGGCGTTACTAATACTGAACAGTATCAAAAAAAAATATATAATTTCTTGCCTTAAGTGATTAACAGTTAGGCAAAAAGAAAGAAATAATTAGTCATAATATAATACCTTTTTTGCTTT
>JAFMDF010000086.1 GCA_017857395.1 Bacteroidota bacterium
ATGTCTTATATGTCAAAGAACTGCTCTTCTAAAAAGATGTGGGGTGTCAATAGGGGTTTTAGTAGCTACTTGTACGACTAGAATGTTAATTTTAAATCGGTAAACATGCCTATCTAATACCTTTGAGGTATCTGATAGGTCATTTGACTGTAGCTATCAGATATTTTGAAAATATCAGATAGCTACAAAATCACCTATAATCCGTCTCTTTTACTTTAAAATCAAAAACATCAGGTCGTTGATAATGCCCTGTAACATCCAAGGTCATACGCTCTTTATACACTCGGTCTAAATCTTTGATTTCACAAATCAAAACACCTTCTACATCAAATTGTGGTGCTAGTAAATAATTGCCATCTGGGCCGATAACACAACTACCTCCATTCAACATAAAATGTTCGGGCTTGTCTTTTAAATGCGCTGGCATTTCTAATTCTTTCGGCATGTCCTTCACTCGTAAAATTTGACCTGCTGCAATCACAAAACACCTACCTTCAAAAGCATAATGCCGGCTCGCAATTTGGTGTCGCTCAAACACACAAGGCCAAACGGCCACATGAATCACTTCTTTTTCATTATGCATGGCCTGCCGACTCAAAGGCATCCAATGTTCCCAGCAAATTAAGCCACCGATTTCTCCAAATCCAGTATCAACTGTTTTTAAACCTTCTCCGTCTCCATGCCCATATAATAGTTTTTCCGTATAAGTAGGCATTAGTTTTCGATGATGGTTGACTAAATTTCCTGCTAAGTCAAATAATAAAAGGGAATTATAAATAGTGCCATTCCCTTTGCCTTTCGTCACTACTTCATTGGCACCGACCATAATCGTCACTTTGTATTGTTTGGCCCATTTTCCAATTTGAACTGTAGTTTGACTAGGGACTTCTACGCCACTTCTTAGCATTTTTAGAAACACAGCTTTCGTAGGTTCATAATCCCATATAGCTATATTTGGGCAATGGTCTAACCAGGATGGATAACCACACAACCAGGTCTCGCCAAAAACAATCATTTCCGCTCCTTTTTCAGCAGCTTCTTTAATATAGGTTTGCATTTTTTCCAAACTTCTGGCTAAATCCAAGTACACAGGACTCGCTTGAATGATGGCAATTGTAACAGATTTAGACATAGAATGATAATTTTCAGGTTAGATTAGCCGTATTTTTAAATTTTTGATTTTAAATTTTTGATTTTAAATTTCAAATATTGTCTATTTGTTGAATAAACCCTATCTTTGCACTCGCTTTTCAAAAAGCAGATAAAATTAAAATATAGAAACGTAAAAATATACTAATAAAATGAAAAGGACTTATCAACCATCCAAAAGAAAGAGAGCAAATAAGCATGGATTCCGTTTAAGAATGAGTAGCAAAAATGGAAGAAAAATAATTGCTCG
Source organism: Bacteroidota bacterium (assembly GCA_017857395.1). Classification (GTDB taxonomy): domain Bacteria; phylum Bacteroidota; class Bacteroidia; order Chitinophagales; family Saprospiraceae; genus JAFMDF01. Next base: position 1,400 of record JAFMDF010000086.1, read on the forward strand.
TAGAAGAGCTAAAGGTAGAATCAAGTTAACTGTTTCTGACGAAAATATTGGTAAATAATTGATAATTAACTTACGTTAACTATTCTATTGTCCTTTTTCCAAAGTTTTCTCTTTGGAAGACAAAGCAAGTAATTCCACTATGGGATACTTGCTTTTTCTGTTTATAGAATGACAAGTCTAAGTAGCTGAACAAGTTTAACGAACAACTTTGTTCTAAAGAATTAAGTTATACTCATCAAAAAACTATGTGCACTTTATGAACTATGTAACTATGTGGTAAAACTAAGCTACACTCGTCAAAATATAAGATGTCCGTTTATTTTTGTCACGTTACTTAATAATAATTAATCAACTTTTATTCCTTATCGTGTCTTTAAAATTTTCTAAAAAAGAAAAATTAAAAAGCAGAAAAGCTATTGAACAGCTTTTCCAGGCAAGACAATCTGTTCATGTCTTTCCATTGCGACTGATTTGGCGAAAATTAGATTTCCCACTAAGTCAATCTCCTGCTCAATTTGCGGTGAGTGTACCAAAGAGAGCTTTTGCTAAAGCAGTTCAGCGCAATCGAATTAAACGAATTATCAGAGAAGTTTATCGACTTAATAAAGCCGATTTTTATGCAGCTTTGCCGAAAGAAGAGGGACAATTTGGTTGCATGCTACTCTATTCAGGAAGGCGAGAACCTACTTTTGCAGAAATCGAAAAATCGCTAAAGAAGTTAATTAAAATTTTGCCCAAGAAATTAAAAACTAAAGAGCGAAAAGAAGAAAAACCTACCTAAGATTAGGTAGGCCTCTCGAATGAAAACACGTTATATACAAGTTCTTTATAATAAACGCAAAAGCGTATTTAACTTTTTCTCTTTTAGTAGATGCTAGTAATTAGGAAATTCCACACTTTTTTAATTATTTTTTGCTACCTTTTTTTTCATAGCCCATTCTACCGCATCAGTTCTCCAATTTTTAGTACTTTTGGCAAAGATTACACAATCATTTAATCATCTTCTAAATCATACCACCTCATAAGTGTTATCTTTATTTCGTACCAATCAAGTTGCATTTAGCATATTACTTTTAATATATGCTTTGATATTAAGACTTTCTTATTTCTCGGGAAGTACGCCTATTGATATGGCGAATGATGGCATTTTGTCTTTACTTATAAAAAATTATTTAGGGAATAGTACCTTGGTAACGGGTATTATCACCTTATTCGTCGTTTTTGTACAAGCACTATTGATTAATAACTTAGCTAATAAATACCGTTTATTCAGAGAAACGACGCTCTTTCCTGGCTTATTCTATATCTTATTGGTTAGTTGTATTCAAGATTTCCTGCCTCTGTCTGCTGTACTTTTAGGCAATACATTTCTAATTATAGCCATTACTAATTTATTGAGTATCTTTAAAAAAGCGAAATGTGCAGATGCTATTTTTAATGTAGGCTTGTGGATAGGTGTGGCAGCACTTTTTTATCATGCTTTCGTCCTCTTTCTATTTTTAGGACTATTAGGGCTAATTGTATTGCGGTCGTTCAAATTTAAGGAAGCGATTATGCTTATTACTGGCTACCTCTTACCATTTATTTTTGCCAGCGTTTATTTTTTTTGGCATAATGAATTCCAAGCTTATTGGCAGACTCATTTCTTCGAGCAGTTTAGTTTTTTAGATTTTGCGCCATCGCGTGGGTGGAATACTTATTATAAATATATTATTCTAGGTTTACTGATTGTCATGGGCGTATTTAATCGCTATACTTTTGAAAAGTCGTATAAAATACGCAATTACATGAATATCTTTTATACGACTTTAATCATTTGCGGCTTGACTTTTTTATTTCAAGAAAATATTCAAATTAGCCATTTTTTGATTATCGCTACTCCTCTTTCTATTTTACTAGCAGCCTGCTTCTTAGCGATGTCTAAAACAACAGCAGAATTTATCCACCTTTTTATTTTTATTGCCGTTATGCTCTTTCAATTTGATGTATTTACTTTCCACTAACTTGGATTCATTCCCCCTCCTAGTAACAGCAAAGAAATAGGAACCCCATTATGGATAGCATGAAATAGCATGCTATATCTCGTCCCCCATCCTACTCTAATATAGCCTAACATAATACCAAGTACGAACTGTGGTAATACCAATATTGGTGCTAAATAAATAGGAACAGTAGATACAAAGTTGCTAAAATGTACCGCCGCAAAAACAATTGTAAATGTCCAAAAAATAATTTTAAAATTATTTTTACACCATTTAACAATCGACCATTCTGTTACGGTTTCTCCAAAGAGTGCCGCTGGTACTTTCCACCAATTCCCTATTGGAAATCTAAAAAATAACTCTTCCAATATGGGTGCTAAAACAACTGCCATCAATACCAATTGTATTGGATTATCCAGTAATTTAGTAATCTCATGGTCTGTATCTTCTACGCCTGTTGCTCCCATAATACCCATCAATGGAATCATCAACAAAAAATCTAAAGCTAATAAATAAGGAAAAATCTTCTGTGGTTGCTCCAAAAAATGAGCTGGTAAAGGGTCTAATCTAGGGTTCTTTACAAATGCTGCTAAATCTTGCCAAACTGCTGAAAGGGATATTTCCAAGATAATAAGGATTGAAGGATTGACTAATTTATAGTTTAACGACTCGAACAGTTTCAATTTTTGTATCGCTTACTAATTCTAAAATGAACCGATAGCCTTCTAAATCTATTTCAACTCCCTGTTGAGGAATGGTTTCTGTTGTTGTCACCAAATAACCAGAAAGGGTATGATATTCTCCTTCTGGAAAATCGAGCACTTCATATTTTTCATTGAGGTAATCAATTTCTAATCTACCAGAAAACAAAAATTCTTGTTCAGAAATCTGTTGTTCGATATAATCTTCTTGGTCATGTTCATCTTCTATTTCTCCAAAAATTTCTTCTACTATATCTTCTAATGTAATAATACCCGCTGTTCCTCCAAATTCATCCACCACACAGGCGATGCTTACCCTACTCTTAATAAATAAATTCATCACTTCTTGAACCCGCATCACTTCTGGTACAAAAGGTATATCTAGTACAATATTTTTTAACTGCTTAGGTTTACTCAACATTTGTTGATGATGCACATATCCTAAAATATTATCCATATCGCCATCAATTACGAGAATTCTAGACAACCTAGAGGATTGAAATAACGCTAATAATTCTTCTATACTTGCATCTGCATCTATCGCCTTTATTTCTGTTCTAGGAACTACACATTCCTTAACTTTTACTTGTCGGAATTCTAAGGCATTTTGAAATAACTCTTTATCAATTTCTTCATCGGTATCAGAAGAAAAAGAGGCTTCGATAAAATGGGCTAAATCAACTCTCGTAAAAGCATTATCTACTTTTTCTATAGGTGTTTTTAGAATATATTTTAATAAGAGATTAGATAATTTGGTCATGAACCAAGAAGGTACACCTAATAAGAATTGAAAAAACCGCAGTGGATAAGCTAGAAAATAAAGAATATTATCCGCAAATAATCTAAAAATAGTTTTCGGTAAAAACTCTCCAAAAACTAGGACAATTAAAGTGGTAATTATGGTATTGATGAATAACTGTAGCGGTTCACTTGTTATAAGTGGACTCATCAAAGGCGTCAATAGCTTTGTCATTAAAGTTGTAAAAACAACTAAAGCAATACTATTTCCGACCAACATTGTGCCTAAAAAATGAGCTGGTTGGTCAAAAAAATTGGCTAGAATTTTACCTCTACGTGCCCCTCTCTTCCGTTTTAATTCGACTCGCAATTTGCTCGATGAAATAAAAGCTATTTCAGAACCTGAAAATAAGGCAGATAAAGCTAAAAAAAATATAATGGAAAATATTAAAGAAATCGTCATGCTAAATTTTAGCGATTTTTAAACATTGAAAGAATAAAGTAAGCTACAAAAATACTAACATTTTCATGCGTGCTTCTTCTATTCATTTTTACAATTAATGCAATATACTTTATTCCATACAATGATGCCTATAAGTTAACTAAAATCTAAGATTTCTAAAAAACTAATGGTTTTCTCCTAAGAAAAAAACTATAATATCCACTCAGTTTAATTGTTTTATTCATTATTTAAATTATAGTCTATTTTTGGCAAGGATTTATAGGGCTTTTAAATAGTTGGCTTTCATTCCTTATGCAGAATGAAGAAAACATAATTTTAGCGTAAATATCTAAGTTGAAATAATAAATAAAGATTGCCTCAATTAAGACAGTTCCATACCATCTTTTTGCTAAATAAAACCTATTCGCTATAAATGTGTTAAAGTTTAAACATTAATCATTACTTTTGATTGTTATCAACTTACTAAAAAATACTTTATGGAAACCAATTCTTTATGGTTCCTCGAAAATATTGATGTCACCAGCATTTTCTGCCCGCAAAAGTTAGGCGCAGGAGTAATAGATAAGCATACCCAAAAGAAATATAAAAAGGGAGAATACATTTATATTCCGAACGAACATGCGGATCAAATCTATTTTTTATCAGAAGGACGAGTAAAAATCGGTGCTTATGGTGACGGAGGTAAAGAAATCACTAAAGCTATTTTAACTACAGGAGAAGTTTTTGGTGAATTATCGCTTATTGGCGAGCAAAAAAGACGTGATTTTGCTTATGTCATGGAACCAACAACTGTTTGTATGATTTCCGTAAATGACATGAAAAGCTTAATGCGAGAACATAGTGGCTTACAGTTATTCATTATGAAAATAATGGGAAATCGAGTGTTAGATATGGAGCAAAGACTAGAGTCCTTAGTATTTAGAGATTCTAGAACTCGCATTATTGAATATTTAGAAAATTTAGCTAAACGAAAAGGACAGCGAGTAGGCTACGAAACGGTTGTCCGTCAATTTTTAACTCACCAAGAAATTGCTAATTTAACGGCTACTTCTCGCCAAACAGTAACGACTGTTTTAAATGAATTGAGAACTAAAAATATCATTACTTTTAATCGCAAACGATTATTAATAAGAGATTTAAATGCTTTAGCAAAAGAGATCCGTCAATAATAAAAAATATAGCAGCTATCAATTTATTTATAAAAATTAGTATTTCTATACTAATTTTATTTTCTTTGTGCATAATTACTTTCCTTACCAAGTGAAGTAGTCTAATCAAATTTCTTGAACTCCTAAATAGTTAGGAATAAGAATTTCCTTACATCATCCTTCAAATTTAATATAATGAAAGAAGCAGTAATTGTGTCTACCGCCCGAACAGGAATTGGTAGAGCGTATAAAGGTGCATTTAATAACACTAACGGCCCAACTATGGCTGGCTGGGTTATAGAAGAAGCAGTTAAAAGAGCCAAAATTAATCCCGCAGAAGTGGATGATTGTGTGATGGGTTGTGCGATGCAACAAGGAACTACTGGTCAAAATATTGGTAGATTGGCAGCTTTAGCCGGCGGATTACCTGTAACCGTTGCTGGTATGACCATTGACCGCCAATGTTCTTCTGGTATGATGGCGATTGCAACCGCTGCGAAACAAATTATGTATGATGGCATGTCTGTTGCCATTGGTGGAGGAATCGAATCCATTAGTTTGGTGCAGAATGACAAAATGAATAGTTATAGAGCCATTGATAAAAGTTTAGTAGCTAAACATCGAGATGTCTATATGCCCATGCTGAAAACAGCAGAAGTGGTAGCAAAAAGATACGGCATTACAAGAGAAGCACAAGATGCTTATGGTTTCCAAAGTCAACAAAGAACAGCTGCGGCACAAGCAGCAGGTAAGTTTGATGATGAAATCATCTCCTTAACAACGAATAAAGGTATCTTCAATAAAGCAACTAAAGAGATTACTTTTGAAGAAGCAACTTTATCCAAAGATGAAGGTAATCGTCCTTCTACTACGGTCGAAGCATTAGCAGGATTGAGAACAGTTATTGAAGGTGGTGTAATTACTGCTGGAAATGCGAGTCAATTATCAGATGGCTGTTCTGCGGCTGTTTTAATGGACGGCAAATTAGCCGAACAAAGAGGCTTAGAACCATTAGGTGCTTATAGAGGTATGTCCGTAGCAGGTTGTGAACCAGACGAAATGGGAATTGGGCCAGTCTTTGCCATTCCAAAATTATTGAAAGCACATGGCTTAAAGATGAGTGATATTGGTTTATGGGAATTGAATGAAGCTTTTGCAGTACAAGTATTATACTGTCAAGAAAGATTAGGCATTCCTAATGAACTATTAAATGTTAATGGTGGTGCGATTTCTATTGGACACCCTTATGGTATGACTGGCGCAAGAATGGTCGGGCATGCTTTAATCGAAGGTAAAAGACGTGGTGCGAAATATGTTGTTTGTACAATGTGTGTTGGAGGTGGTATGGGTGCTGCTGGACTTTTTGAAGTATACTAAGCCCAATCAGCATAAACAACTAGCAGTTTACAGGATATCTATTGAAAGATAACTGATTTACTATAAATATATTCATTAAAATGGGTTGGCATCTTAGAATGCTAACCCATTTTTTATGGATAATTTAACCATCTTTTTATATTAAGTATCCTTTAATAAGACGTTATTCTAGAGAAGTATTTACTGTGTTTAAAATAGTCGGTATCTTTACACTAAACAACAAGGAAACTACTTTTCACTAGCCGTAAACGCTGCACCTTTAATGTGAACGGAATAAAATAAAACTAAACCTATGTCTGTAAAAGCTATTAATCGAAGAACCTTTTTAGAATTTTTAGGAAAAGGAATTGCTGTGAGTTCAATTGCTCCAACATTAATACCGCTTGCAACTTCTTATTATAAAGATCTAAAAGGAATTTCTCCTTCTAAAGAAGATAAACTAAAATTAGCCAAAGGCTTAAATTTTGATGTTTTGATTAAATGGGAAGATGCAATTAATGAGCAAGATACATTTGGTTTTAATAATGATTTTACAGCTTTTATTCCATTAGATTCTGCTAATCCTGATGATGGCATTCTTTGGGTGAATCACGAATATGTAGATCCATTTTTTGTATCTAATCATGTGGGCGGTGAAAAATCAAAAGAACAGGTAGAAAAAGAAATGTATAATGTCGGTGGGAGTATTTTACGGGTTCAAAAGAATGAAAAAGGGAAATGGAAGGTCGTGGAAAATGACCCACTAAATAAACGAGTCACTGGCATGACAGATATTCCCTTTAATTGGGAACACCCTATTGCAGGTAAAACTTCTGCTATGGGAACTTTAGGAAATTGTTCCGGCGGAGTCACTCCATGGGGGACAATTCTAACTTGCGAGGAAAATTACGATATGTTTTATGGGGAGCGAGATTATAAAAGTGGGGAACGGCTTGATAAAAAAGCTTTCCTTGCCTGGCATACCCAATATGATAATCCACCAGAACATTACGGTTGGGTGGTAGAGGTTGACCCTAAAACAGGTAAAGCTCAAAAGCATGTTGCTTTGGGTCGATGTGCCCACGAATGCGCAACCGTTAAAGAATTAACAGATGGTCGCTTGGTCGTCTATTCTGGTGATGATTCGGTTAATAAATGTCTCTATAAATTTATTAGTTCTGAACCGAGGTCACTTTCCAAAGGTACCCTTTATGTGGCTAATACCACTTTGGGTAAATGGATACCTATTGTCCATGAAGACAATAAAATCCTACAAAAATTCTTCAAAGACCAGACAGATACCTTAATACAATTACGAAGCGCTGCCAAATATATCGGCGGTACTCCTTTAGATAGACCAGAAGATATTGAAATTGACCCTGTGAATGGAAACGTCTTAGTTTCTCTAACCAATAACTCTACTAAAAAGAATTATTACGGCTCTATTCTAAAGATTGAGGAAACCAATGGTGACCATGCTTCTCTAACTTTCAGACCTTCTATTTATTTAGCTGGCGGCGAAGAAACAGGTTTTGCTTGCCCCGATAATATGGCATTTGATAAAGCAGGTAACCTTTGGATTACTTCCGATATTTCGGGTAGTTTGATGAACCAAGAACCGTATATTCCTTTTAAAAACAATGGCTTGTTTGTCGTCCCTCGTTCTGGTTCGCAAGCTGGTCAGGTGATACAGATGGCAAGTGCACCTGGTGATGCTGAATTTACTGGGCCTTTCTTTGCGCCTGATGGCAAAACCTTATTTTTAAGTGTGCAACATCCTGGCGAATATTCTACTGGGCCTGATGATTTGTCTAGTCATTGGCCTGATGGGGGAGATAAAATTCCTCGACCTGCAGTGGTGGTTATTACGGGGAAGACTTTGGATGCTTTGCAGGGGAGTTAAGTCTATTTTAATTACTCATCGAATAAACTCATACAGCAGAAGCGGATTATTCTTATTAGTAGGGTAATCCGCTTCAACCTAAAATATTTAATGCATCTATTTGGTTCGCATAATTTTTTATGATTAGATTTTTTGGTTACACTGAATTATTTCAACTATTACTTTACTCCGTCTTTATCAATTTCTTAATTTGGCATATAATAAACTTAAAAAATGCTGTCTCTTTTTAAGCGATAATTTTTTGATAGAAGAAAACAAGTCCTTAAGTGAAGAATTCTTATCCACTAATCGTTTAATCCGCCCGCTTAAAATCACTCTTCCCCCCCCGCTTCTCCATTAACTTTGTTTCCTTAATAATAATATTATGAGAAAAAGCTTTGCACATATCATATATCGTCAAAGCAGCAACGGTAGCGCCAGTCAAAGCTTCCATTTCCACGCCTGTTTTTCCAGATAAACTCGCAGTACAATCAACGACAATTTCTTTAGCATCATTAATATGAATCGCTACTTGGCAATTATCTAATCCTAAAGGATGACAGAGTGGAATTAAGTTACTTGTCTTTTTGGCGCCCATAACGCCTGCAATAATAGCAGTTTGAAAAACAGGACCTTTTTTTGTTTGAATATCTTTGCCTTCAAATTGAGCTAAAATTTCGTCATCCACCACAATGATGCTTCTCGCTTTGGCTATTCTTTTAGTGACTTTCTTTTCGCCTACATCGACCATAGAAGGATTGCCTGCGGCATCAAGGTGGGTAAATTTTTTGCTCATATTATTATTATTGAGTTGCGAAGTTTCTATACTCAATATGGCAACATCGCAACCGATTAATTAACGATTATAATTCAATCAAACTTCGGCTTCGACCGCTTCTGCTTTATAATACAACTCCGAACAATTTTCGGGTACAAAAATAGATTGTGCCAATCGTTGAATATCTGCTACTGTTATTTCTTGGTAAATCTCTTTTTCTCGATTTATTAAATCTATATCTCCCAACAATTCAAAAAAGGCTAAATTAATAGCTTTATTTAAAATACTTATCTCAGAGAAAACCAAAGTACTTTCCACTTTATTCTTATATTTAAGCAACTCATTTTCGGGAATCAACTCGCTCTTCAATTCTTCTAATTCCTCCCAGATAATGGCCCTGGCTTGTTCTAAACTCACCCCTTCTGCTGGTTTACCTTCAATAATCAATAATCCTGGATCTATATTTCCAGTAATATAAGCATCAATTTGGCTAAACAATCGCTTTTCTTTAAGTAGTCGACGATACAACCGAGCGGAAGCACCATTACTCAAGACATCAGATAATAAATCAGTAGCATAATAATCCTCGTCTACTCTACCTGGAATATGGAAAGCTAAGTATAGAGAATCTATCGGTACTTTTGCGTATTTCGTGCGCTGCACTAATTGCTGTTGCTTCGGTTCTTGTGGTATATTTTTTGCACCAACGTCGTCGCCCTTAGGAATTTGGCCAAACCATTTTGCTGAAAGTGCTTTAATTATTTCTACTGTAGTATTTCCTGACACCACTAAAATAGCGTTATTAGGTCGGTAATATTTATAAAAAAAGTTTTTTACATCTTCCAAAGTCGCATCTTCGACATGCTTGGGTACTTTACCAATTGTTGGCCATTGATAAGGATGAACCTTATAAGCCATCTCTGAGATATGATGCCAAACATCTCCATAAGGCTGATTCAGGCAGGTTTCTTTAAACTCTTCCAAAACAACTTTTCGCTGAACTTCTAAACTTTCTTTACTAAAATTAAGGCTGAGCATTCGGTCTGATTCCAACCAAAAAGCAGTTTCTATATTCTCTGCTGGTAAGATGTTATAAAAATTAGTAATATCGTTGTTAGTAAAAGCATTATTTTCTCCACCTGCCATTTGAATAGGCTCGTCAAAATTAGGGATATTCGCAGATCCGCCAAACATCAAATGCTCAAATAAATGTGCAAATCCTGTCTTATCAGGTGACTCATCTCTTGCGCCAACATTATATAATATATTCACCGCTATCATTGGCGTACTCTTGTCCTCATGCACAACTACTCTTAGTCCATTCGCTAACTCAAACCGAGAAAAGTCTATCAAATTATATATTTTAAAAAGGTTTGCTAAAGAAGATTCATTTAACAATGTCCCAGTAATATTTAGGGAAGTGCAAAAGTACAGTAGGCTACCATAAAAAGCAAAAAGGAGAGAAACACAAGAAGAGAAATTTACAAAAATAAAATTTATTCAGCTCTTAGTACACCAATCAGTTACTTATTCACATCTATTATTATGAAAACTTGGTAGTTTTTCGACAAATTATAAAAGGGTTATCTATCTAGATAATCCTTTTGTTTTATTATTTAGTAGGACAAAATTTGTTATATATATAGTTCTATATCTATTGAGAGTTATTGACGGCAAAAGATATCGACCAGTTGAAGTAAGCTATTTCATCGGGTTGAAGCTACGCTCTTTTGGGCTTTTCTAAAGGGCATCGGCCCTGACTCTGTCTGTAGAAATAGCCCATTTCTATATTTTTTCAAAGGAGCATCGCTCCGATACCACTTTTAGCTATCTTTTTTCGGTTAATATTGAGCGTCAAACAAGGAATCTATTAGTCAGCTTATTATCAATCACCTCATTAATCCAAACCAGTTAATTTCCGTTTTACTTTCAATAATTTCCTAACCTCTTTTAGTTCTACTAAAAATGGATCAAATTCATGAAAATTATCAGAAATCAGTTTTAAGTGAGTCCATCTACCGAATTTATCAAAACATTTTTGCACCCGCTTAACCCATACTGATTGAGTAGTGACTACTGCATAAATTTGATTATCTTTCATCTCCCTCACCGTTTCTATCGGGTTACAAATAACCATATCTCCCGTACTAATGGTCGGTGACATACTATTCCCATTAATATTGAAAGCAACCAAATCCCCCATCAAACCGGGAATATGAAAACGATCATTATCTTCTAGTAAATCTACACCTACCGTATTACTGGAAAATGCTTCTATAGTTGTAAAAAGAATGTTTGGGTTAAAGTTTATTCCTAAAGCCATTGCTAACTTATCTTCTTTTGGCAATTGTCCATTAAATGGTTTTCCTTGCCCTTGAAACATAAATGCTTCGCTAACTTTATATGCCGAACAGAGTAATTTAGCTTGTTCGTAGGTTATTCTTCGTTTGTCTTGTAGATACAAATCTATAATATGTCCCTTCGTTCCAAGTTGTTGAGCAAAAACAGTTTTACTTTTTTGTCGATCACTTTTGACAATAACTCCTCTGTCCACAAGTACGCTATAAACAGACCGAAAACGTCCGTTTAATGCTTGTCGATTAACGTTGTGCATAGATAAATGATTAAAAATGCTTGTATTTTGTATTGTTACTCCTTGAAGCAAGGAGTAATCAAATGGTTTTCTTTCGGGCAAACAACAAATTAATAATCTAATCGAAGTGATTAAATCATTCATAAGCAATTACCAAACTAATCAATTCCACAGGACGAAATTAATTTTCACATTTCAATATCGTCCTGTGAAGCTAGTCTTAATAGTAGGGCCAAAAAGGTATCAATTTTTTCAGACTCCTTATTTATTCAAAAAAAATTATATAGCGCTAATTTTACGAATAACTTTATACAATCTAGTATAAGAGTTTACTTCCTCTTCAAATGGATCATATTCTAAGTAATTAGCAGAAATTAATTTAAGCTTAACGATTCTACCTTTATGGTCATGAATTAATTTGACATACTTTATCCAAAGCGTCCCGTTGCTTTTCACAGCATATAATTCATTTTCTTTCACTTCCTTCAAACTAGAAATTTCTCGGCAAATGACCATATCACCATCTTGAATTACAGGTTCCATTGAATTACCATCAATAGGGAAGGCAACTAAACCACCACCCACTACCCCAGGAATAGCAAAAAATTCATTATCCTCACTAGCAAAACTACCTGCTTCTACTGCAGTACCTGCAAAGGCGCTAACAGAAGTATATAATATGTTTCCAGTGCCTTTTCCTAATTCCATATTGGCATTACTTTGTGGCAAATCAAAACCAAATGGTGTCCCTACACCATCCAATAAATAACTTTCATTGACACCATATACCTTACATAAGGTTTTGGCATGACGATAATCAAGTACTCGCTTATCATCCTTATTCAAAAAGGCCCTCACAATATGTCCATAAGCACGATTGCCTAGGATTTTTTTTGCAAAATCGCCCATTCCTTTTCCACCTCTGTCATTTAAGACAATATCTCCTCGTTCTTCCAATAATTTAAATACATTAATAAAGCGTTCGTTGAGTTGTATTCTGTCGTCTCTAATCATTTGTTTATTCTTTATTTTATAAATACATCTTTTCAAACAATTTGGTAAAACAACCTTATTGAATTGAAGATAAGATTAAAACATGTCGCAATATAACACAAATAATTTAACAAAACAAATGGTTTTAATTTTTTTGTTTCTAAATATAAATAATTTTAATAACTCTATTAACTTCTCCATTGATCACCTCCAACCTATCGAAGAGCACCTTCCCCTTCTTCAAATTGATTGATTGAGTAAACAAATGATTAAATTGGTCTTGAAACAATTATAGTCAATAGGTAGTAAAAATGACCATGCTTTTAATAAATGATTTGTATAATAGCGTAGCTTTTTCTAATCCAAAAATATGATTACATGAAAGGAATTATTTTAGCAGGCGGACTTGGTACTCGACTATATCCATTGACAATGGCCATCAGTAAACAAATGATGCCCGTCTATGATAAACCAATGATTTATTATCCTTTATCCACACTACTCTCTGCTGGCATAAAAGATATTTTAATCATTTCTACCCCTCAAGACTTACCAAATTTTTGGAAATTATTGGGAGATGGAAGCCAAATTGGTTGTAACTTTTCTTATAAAGAACAAGCCATTCCAAATGGTTTGGCACAAGCCTTTGTTTTAGGGGAGCATTTTATCGGTAAAGATAGCGTTGCTTTAATTTTAGGGGATAATATCTTTTATGGTAATGGATTAACCAACACTTTACAAAGTAGTGTAGATCCAGACGGAGGCGTTGTTTTTGCTTACCAAGTAGCTGATCCAGAGCGATACGGTGTGGTTGAATTCGATGATCAATTTAAGGCACTTTCGATTGAAGAAAAACCAGAACAACCTAAATCTAATTATGCCGTTCCTGGGTTATATTTTTATGATAATTCAGTAGTTGAAGTTGCGAAAAATTTGGCTCCTAGTGCTAGAGGAGAATATGAAATTACAGATATTAACAAGCATTATCTAGAAGCTGGAAAACTAAAAGTAGGTGTCTTCGATAGAGGAATTGCTTGGCTAGATACAGGTACTCATAATTCCTTGATGCAAGCTGGACAATTCATTCAAGTGATTGAAGAACGTCAAGGATTAAAAATCGGTTGTATTGAGGAAATCGCTCATCAAATGGGTTTTATTGATGATGCTCAACTAGAAATTCAAGCAACTCGCTTTATCAAAAGTGGCTACGGTGAATATTTAATGAATTTACTAAAAAAATAAGAAACGAAGACAAACTAATATTTAGATGCATAAAAGGTGATAACTGTTTGGTTGTCGCCTTTTTCTCTTTTTTAACAAAAATGAGTAAATGATTAGCCGAGAAAATGAATAAATGATGGGGAACAAGCTAGAAAACTTTAATCCCTATTCTGACTTCTGATTTCTTTTTTCCTATATTACCTCCTCTTTTGAAAATCTATAAATCAATTAAGATGATATTTCCTATTGGTGATGACCAGGTTCGTGGAGGCAGTAAACCTTTTTTTAGTTATCTTTTTATTAGTATTAATATACTGGTCTTTTTATATGAATCTTCCCTCTCTATAGAAAATCTAAATCAATTTATTATGGCTTTTGGCTCCATTCCATTGGAAACAATGAACGGAGAAGACTATCACACCTTATTGACCAGTATGTTCTTGCATGGAAGTTGGATGCATTTAATTGGGAATATGCTATTTCTATATGTTTTTGCTGATAATATTGAACAAGTGATTGGCAATCTTAACTTTCTAGTTTTTTATTTAGTCGGTGGTCTAGCTGCTCATGCTGGACATATCTTTTTTAACATAGATAGCATTATTCCAACAGTCGGTGCAAGTGGAGCTATTTCAGCAGTTCTAGGTGCTTATTTGGTAATGTTTCCTACCTCAAAAATAAAAATTTTAGTCGTTTTCCTCTTTAGGTCTTTTAAAGTTCCTGCCTTATTATTTCTTGGGTTTTGGATTGTACAGCAATTATTTAGTGGCTTTGCGGCTATTGGACCAGAGACTGCAGAATCCAGTGGCGTAGCATGGTGGGCACATATTGGTGGATTTGCTTTTGGTATAATTGCAGGATTCTATTATCGAAGCATTCAAAGCGAAGAATTAGAGCGATTTAAAGAAGGGGCAATCATTGGGCTAGGGTTTAAAAGTAGATAAGTTTCAATGAATAAATGAAGGAGGTATTTATAAATAACGAGATAACTAGCCGTAAAAAATAACGAGGTTACAAAGCACACCTAGCCTTGTAACCTCGTTACCTAAATACCTTGACACCTTTTAAACAGCAACCGAATCAATTTCTTCTAATTTTGCTTCCAGTTGTGCCTCTAATTCCTCATTAATATCTTCTACTTCATCTTCAGAAAGGTCGTCTTTTTCCACTTTTAAGTTATCTATAATAAAGACCTGCCGAGCAGGCGTATTTTTACCCATGAAATAAGACAAAATATCCTCTATATTAGTCTCTTCATTCATCACTACAGGTTCGAGTTTAATCCCATCCCCAATGAATCCTGCAAACTCATTCGGAGAAATCTCCCCTAAACCCTTAAAACGAGTAATTTCTGGTTTGCCCCTTAATTTGCTAATGGCATTTTGTTTCTCTTTTTCACTATAGCAATAGAATGTTTTTTGCTTATCTCGCACTCTAAATAAAGGCGTTTCCAACACAAATAAATGCCCATTTCTTACTACATCAGGAAAAAATTGCAAAAAGAAAGTTAACAACAACATTCTAATATGCATCCCATCGACATCGGCATCCGTTGCAATGACTACTTGATTATATCGCAAATCATCTAAACTATCTTCAATGTTTAAAGCATGTTGTAAGAGGTTAAATTCTTCATTCTGGTAAACCACTTTTTTGGTCAAACCATAGCAATTTAAAGGCTTTCCTCGCAAACTAAATACTGCTTGGGTTTGTACATCTCTGGCTTTCGTAATAGAACCACTCGCTGAGTCTCCCTCTGTTATAAATACCGTCGTTCGCAATCTATCTTCCTCTTTTGTTTTCTTATTAGAATCATTAAAATGAAGGCGACAATCTCTTAGTTTTTTATTATGCAAGTTCGCCTTTTTAGCTTTTTTACGTGCTTCTTTCTGAATGCCTGCAATGTCTAATCGTTCTTTTTTTGATTGTTCAATTCTATCTTGCAAGGCTTTTAAAACCTCCTCATTTTTTAATAAATAATTTTCTAATCGCTCCTTTACAAAATCATTGATAAACGTACGAATTGTAGGCCCTTTTGGCCCAATATCATTAGACCCTAGCCGAGTTTTTGTTTGTGATTCAAATATAGGTTCTTCAACTTTTACACTTACTGCAGTAATAATAGAAGCACGAATATCTTTAACATCGTAACTTTTGCTAGAGAATGCACTCATTCCTCTAATACAATTAACGATAGCTTCTTTATACGCATTTAAATGCGTTCCTCCTTGGGTCGTATTCTGCCCATTCACAAAAGAATAGTACTGCTCTCCATATTGATTGCCGTGCGTTATTGCGATTTCAATATCTTCTCCTTTTAAATGGATAATAGGATAGCGTAAATCCTCTCCACTTGTTTTCCTAGTTAATAAATCTAGTAATCCATTTTTAGAATAAATGGTTTTGCCGTTAAAATTTAACTTTAAACCTGAATTTAGGTAGGCATAATTCCAAAGCTGATTTTCGATATACTCTGCTCGAAATTTATAATTCTTAAAAATGGTATTATCTGGCTTGAATTCTACGAGAGTACCATTTTTCTCTGTTGTTTTTTTAATTTTATAATCCTGCTCTAGATTACCTTGATTAAATTCAGCAATCTTGGTTTTTCCTTCTCTGACGGCTTGTACTTTAAAATAATTAGATAAAGCGTTAACTGCTTTTGTACCTACCCCATTTAAACCTACGGATTTTTTAAAAGCCTTTGAATCGTATTTACCTCCAGTATTAATTTTGGAGACACAATCAATTACTTTTCCCAAAGGAATGCCTCTACCATAATCCCTGATAGAAATCATCCCATTTTCCATATCCAATTTGATATCAATAGCAGTTCCGAACCCCATCACATATTCATCAATACAATTATCTAAGACTTCTTTTATTAAAATGTATATGCCATCATCCCCCGCCGCTCCATCTCCTAGTTTTCCGATATACATCCCCGGACGCAATCGAATATGTTCTTTCCAGTCTAATGAGCGAATATTGTCTTCGTTATAAGTTACATTTGCCATATAGAAAATTTTTAGGCTTATTTTTAAGGTGTATTTATCAAATAGTAATTATTCAACTGGAATATTATAAAGAAAAAGTAGCTTCTTCAAGTACTTCAACAAATGAATTATCCGTAAATAAGCAAATAGTTTGTTCTACTCTTTTGGTTATCAGCTAATTATTCTTGCTAATAGGTCTTAAATTCATTAAAATTATTTTTCGATTTTTCAATAAATCTATTTTTTAAAACAAAAATAATTAATTATTAACAGATTATAAAATATTTGTTGATTAATAAATCGTATTTTTAGCAACGCCAGACACCAATATCACAGAAATATGCATCTAATTTTCTTGAAAACTGACTATAAACAAAGCATTTGCTAAAAAAAAAGCAAAAAGTTTTAATTTATTTTTGTAAAAAATTCTTTTCGATAAAGTTCCTTTTTTACCTTTGTCCTCACTTAACCGCTTCTAATATAGAATTGCGAACAAGTTGATTTAAATATTCATTGATAAAAGGGGCATATCATTTATAAAAAAATATAAGTAAATTTTGTTACTTATATAAAAAATGCTATTATTGCCCGAACAAAACAGAAAAAAATTTACCAACCATGAGGTTAATAATTAATTTAGTACTACTAGCTATTGTTGCTGCCTTGATTTATGTCTTAGTAGACAGTATCAGAGAACCTATTGCTTTCAAAAATGAAAGAGATAAAAGAGAGGATGCTGTTGTCGACCGATTAAGAGACCTTAGAAGGGGGCAAGAATTATATCGAACCATTACATGGGGTGATTTTGCCAGTAATTGGGATGATTACAAAAAGGTTTTAAGTACAGGTCAAATTCCTTTTGTTAAGGTAATTGGTGATCCTGATGATCCTGATTTTCAAGGGAACGTTACTTATGATACCAGTTACACACTTGCTGCGGATTCTATTAAAACATTAGGCTGGGACTTAAATGAAATGGTACTCATTCCTTTTGGTAATGGAAAAATGTTTGATGTTCAAGCAGATACCCTTTCTTATCAAAAAACACTTGTAAATGTTGTGGAAGTAGGCACTAAGCGTAGCAGCTTTATGGGCAAATATGCCGATGAGAAATACAAAAGATACGATGCACGTTATAATCCTAACAGCGTGATTAAATTTGGTGATATGAATAAGCCATCAACTTCAGGAAATTGGGAAAGATAAGCACTAGCGTTGTCAAAACCTCTTTTTCAAAGAATAATATTAATCAATATAAACTGTCTATCCTGTGCGGGGTAGACAGTTTGTCTTATTGTGTCTATGGTCAAACAGGAGAGGTACTTGTCTTAAAACAATTTGGCCTAACGACTCCCCTTGTTTTAAATAATGAAGCTATTTTTTCAACTACCTTTAATGAAATATGGGATAAAGACCCTATTCTTTCTTATCCCTTTCCTGTTATCCATATAGCATTTGTACGCCCACACTATACTATTATTCCTAATAAGTTATACCAATCCGCCAATAAGGCTTCTTATCTTACACCACTAAAAGCAAATGCTGCTATCCCTGAATTATATCAAGTAAATAATTTACCGACGATAGATGCAAAATTAATTTTTAGTTTGCCCCAATCTGCTATTGAATTCTTTGAGTCAAAATATACGACAGGAACTAAATACTATAATAGTTTCACCTCTCTAATTAATGGTATCGCTAAAAAAATGCGCACGCTTTCAGATAAACAGGCTTGGTTAAATGTTCATCTTAATGTTTTACAAATTATTTTATTTGATGGACAAACCTTAATCTTTTCTAATCAATTTCCCTTCGAAACAGAAAAAGATTTTATTTATTATACTTTATTAGTCTATAGCCAATTCAAATTAAACCCTGAAGTAACTCCGTTACATATTAGTGGACAATTGGTCAAAGAATCAGCTATTTACAATAATTTATACCGTTATATACGAAATATATCCTTTACTAAAATTAACAATTCCTACCAATTAAATACACCCCTCACTTCTCATCCCAATCATTTCTTTTTTGACTTATTATCAATTGGTCAATCCCAATAGTGGAGCATATTTTTGTGCCCCTAAAAAGAAAAGGTTACCCGAATGAGTAACCTTTTGCCAACCTTTAGTTTCATACAATACTTCTAAAAAAATCTTTATATTAAAATCAGTTTAATTTTTAATTGAACAATAACTTTATTTTAACCTACAATATCTAATCACTCAATTGTTCCTTAAAATTAGTCGATAGTATTGATAAAATAGGTGTAAAAGGTTTTTTATTTTGCAGTGCAATCTCCGCAATCGTTTGCGCAAACGATTGTTGTTAGTAACTTTTTTTGTATTTTGCGCTTATAACTTATAAAAATAGCCCGAATTTTAATGAATCGTATTACAATAAAAGATATTGCTAAATTATTGGATGTCAACCCTTCTACTGTATCTAGGGCATTAAAAGACCATCCAGATATAGGGGAAGCTACTAAAAAAAAGATTCAGCAAATTGCTAGAGAATTAGTTTACCGACCCAATTATCAAGCCATTCGATTTCGGCAAAACAAAAGCGGTTTAATTGGTTTGATTATCCCCGAAATGGGGATGTTTTTTTTCCCTTCTATCATTCAAGCCATTGAAGAAATTACTAAGAAAAACGGTTATCATTTAATTATTCTTCAATCCAATGAATCTTTAGTAAAAGAAAAAGAGAATGCGCTAATCTGTAAAAATTTTGGTCTTGACGGTTTATTAGTCTGTTTATCAAAAGAAACAACTGCTATTCCTCATTTTGCAGATATGCTTCAAAGCAAAATCCCTATCGTATTCTTTGATAAGGTATTACAAAGTAAAGAATTATCAACCGTCGTTATTAACGATTATAATGCTTCTTTTACCGCTATTAATCATCTCGCACGAAAAGGGTATAAAAATATTAGTGGGGTTTTTGAAAGTAAAAATTTAGAAATTACTCAAAGTAGAAAGAAAGGATTCTTGGACGGTCTAAAAAAACATCAACTTACTTATCGAGAAGATTTTTGTTTTCATGTAAATACTTTAGCCGAAGCCAAAACACAGTTTGCCAATTTATTAAACCAAAAAGAACTTCCAGACGCCGTTTTTGCGATGACGGATAATGCACTTGCTGGTATTATTCAAGCTATTTATGAGAAAGGCATCGCTATCCCAGATGACTTAGCGGTCATTTGTATTAGTAATGGTAATTTACCTTATTATCTAAATCCGCCAATTACGCATATTCGACATTCGGGTTATATGGTTGGAAAAACGGCAGTTGAGTTATTATTTGATTTAATGAATGATAAAATTACCGTAACTAAACGGCAGCTAGAGTTAGAAACTTTTTTGGTTGAATTGGATTCTTGCTGAAAATGAGGTAAGCCTCTACGATACCTACTTTAATGACCAACCATTCGACTTTAAGCTATTTACAACATTATTAGTAATTATTTCGATAGTGCCAAACTTGCAACGTTTTCATGGTCCCCTTCTCTGCTTTTATATTCCTTAACTTATCCAAATCGACAGGTAAGATTAGCCTTAATGGCTTCAATGAAATACTTATCAGGTGATTTTTTCTAAATTTCTTTGCTAAAACGACAAAAGCCCCACAGATTTCTCTGTGAGGCTTTGCGGTCCGGACGGGAATAAATTCTATTATATTTATATCGATTTTAAGATACCTCAAGTGAAGGTTGCATCCAATTTTTAATTAGAGAAATAATTTCTCCTTATAACACTTTTAGGAGATAAATTCGTGGTTTAAGGGGCGTTTTAAACACTTTTCTAAGAAAAACTAGTTATATTTGTAAGGATAAAAGTTATCAAAAATAGAAGAGGTTGATAAAAGAAATTTTGGTCAAAAATGTTGACTTCTTGTTGACATAACCATTTTTAAATCAAAAGTAATTGGCTGTATATCAAAGATATAACTAGGCAGGACAACAGTCCCGTCCGCCGAATGGGCTGATAAAAAACATATATGTTTTGAGGCTTTAAAAGATAAAAAAGGGGCATAACTTTCCTTACTAATAATTATTTCGATATTGCCAAACCTGCAATGCTTTCATAGTTTCTTCATCTGCTTCTATATTCCTTAGTTTGTCCAAATCTACAGGAATCAGGATATCATTATACTCAACTTCAACATAGTAACTACCTCCTTCGAAATTGGATTCGTCGGTTTCATTGCCTACTACTTTCACATTAGACCATAATCTTTTACCATCTTTTTTCTTTACCTGATATTCTGCCTCAAATGGATAATAAATATTTTCCTCCATATAAATAGCCCAACCCATATTGACCTCTTCCTCTTCATAACAATCTACTATTATTTCGTAATCAATAATTTCTTCGATTTCTGTCGTTGTTAGTTTCATATTTCTTTTAGCTTTTGATAATGATAGCTCTCATAAAACTGTTTTGTCTAATTAGATTTGTTTAACCCCTCTAGTAATTTTCTAAACTTCACATCTAATCTAGGCTCTCCATTCACCAATCTCAACAAAAAATCATCTTTCTCTTTCGCCGATAACTTTGATAATAACTTGGCATAATCTAGTTTCTTTTTTGTTAAACTAGGGCTTTGTTTAACTACGTCTACTAAAATATCTTCATCAATTTCAAAGAATTTTTCAAAAGCAGTTAAGGTAGCATTTAACTTTTTTAATCCCGCAGGAATAGGAGGCAATATATTTTCTTCATATTCTTCTTCCTCGTACTCATCTTTTTCCATCTCTACATCTTCTTCGGCAATTTTTAACCAAGCCATTATCAAGCAACGGTAATCTCCATTAATGATTTGCTCTCGTAAAGAAATTAAGTCACTTAATTCATATTCATCATCATCAATCCATCCACCACCATCCTCCTCCGATAAATTTATATCCAAAATGATAAACTTTCCTTTCTTATAAAATTTAAGGTAATTTTCTGCATATTGTGGGGAAATAGCGTATTGAGTTATTGCTTTCTCATCTACCATACTTTTAGGAAATCGGAACATTAACCGCTTTGTCCCCCAATTAGCAACATAGAGCATGGCATCAAAGAATTCCGCAAGTACCTTTTCTTCATCTTTGGGAAAACCCCCATAATGATAGGTAAAAGTAACGGATGTGGAAGATGCAGATGACCTACTAGACCAACTACTCACTTCTTTGCTGAGTTTCGGTTAATGGTTGGTCAATAGTTCGGAATTGATACTGCTGAAATTCGCTCATACTTTAATTTTAAGAAAGGCTATAAGTATTCGTTTCATTGCAAATCTATTAAAATTATGGCTGAAATTTCACAAACACAAAAGGATATTTTCATTCGTCTTTTTCAAGGTAGGCAGGATATTTATGCTACTCGGTGGGAAAAGAATGATACAAGTGGTTATATGCCTGCTTATGAAGTTGACTGGAAGGCATACAATAAGCATAAAGCACAAGGAGGAAATTTTAAGAATTTTAAAGAGAAGGAACATACTCCCCTTACACTATCTGCTTTTGAACAGCATTGGTCTGGTAAAGAGATGGTTGGTATCTACCCACTACTAGCTGATAATACCTCTTATTTTATAGCTGCTGACTTTGATAAAAGTAACTGGCAAGAACAAATATCAAAATTTGTAGACGTCTGTAAGGAGTTTAACTTATTAGCCTATGTAGAAAGGTCTAGGTCTGGTAATGGTGGTCACGTTTGGTTATTTTTTGACGATAAATATCCTGCAAATAAAAGTCGAAGTATCATTTTTGAATTACTTAGGAAAGCAGGAATTATGTCTGACTTTGATAAAAACGGTAGTTTCGACCGCTTATTTCCAAATCAAGATTTTCATAAGAATCTAGGTTTTGGGAACCTTATAGCCTTACCTCTAAATGGTAAACATATAGTATCCGAAAACACTTCCTTTTTAGATATAAAAACGTTCACAGCATTAGGGAATCAATGGGCGTTTATCGAAACTATACAAACAAATTCCATCAAAAAGCTAGACAAATTATTTGAGCAATTTTTCGGAAAGCTTAAAGTGGCTAAGGTCAATAAAGCAAAACAAGAAACTAGTTCCAAGTTAAAAATAGTCATCAAAAATCAGATTTATTTAAAACGTAGCCAACTACCACAAAAGGTTAAATTATTCATACGTGAGTATCTTAATTTTATGAATGCTAATTACATCATCAATAAGAAGATGGGGAGAAGTACACATAAAATCGAAATGTTTTTTAAACTAATAGAAGAGACACCGAGAGAAGTATTATTACCAAGAGGATTTGCCAGCGAGCTAATCAATTTTTGCAAAGAAGAAAAGATTGATTTTGAATTGGATGACCAACGAACTAAACTTAAACAGATTTCCTTTTCTGCTGAAATCGAATTATACGATTATCAAGAAAGAGTCATTGAGGCTATTGCCCAAAAAGATTTTGGTGTGATTGTAGCCCCTCCAAGTACAGGTAAAACAATTATCAGCTTATCATTAGTCGCCAAAAGAAAACAACCCACCTTAATTATTGTCCATAGGAAACAATTATTTGACCAATGGGTAGAACGGATTCAAACCTTCCTAAAAATACCTAGCCATCAAATCGGTAAAATATCGACAGGAAAGAAGACTATCGGTAAAAAGATTACGGTAGCTATGATTCAAAGTCTAAGAAAAGTAGCGGCAGATGAAAAATATAATGCGGCTTTTGGGACGATAATAGTTGATGAATGCCACCACATTCCTGCAAAAACATTTAGGGAAACGATTACTTACTTTAGCAGTTACTATTTATATGGTGTAACAGCAACTCCTAAAAGAAAGAATAATGATGAAAAACTCATCTTTGTATATATCGGTAAAATCATAGCACAAGTATATGCTAAAGAAGCCACACATCTGAGTTCAGAATTCAAGCTAATCACTCGAAAAACGAATTTGTCGATTCCTTTTAATTACCAAACTGACACTTATGAAATAGTGTCTAATGTACTAGTTTTTGATACAACTAGAAATCAGTTAATTTTCAATGATGCAAAAAAAGTGGTAGATGATGGTAAAAATATCTTGCTTTTGTCAGAAAGAAAATCTCATTTGGAGGTACTCAATCTTTACCTAAAAGAGCGATTTGAAACCATTGTTATTAGCGGCGAGGATTCTGAAAGAAGTAGAAAGTCAAAACTGGAACAGATAAAAATGGGACATTTTCAAATAGTTTTATCTACAGGGCAATTTTTGGGAGAAGGTGTTGATATCCCTAATTTTCATTGTCTCTTTTTAGTTTATCCTTTCTCCTTTGAAGGAAAATTGATTCAATACATTGGCAGAGTACATCGTTCTAAGCAAACGCCTGTTATTGTAGATTATAGAGATGAAAAGGTTGGCTATTTTGAAAAGTTATTTAAGAAACGTAATAGGTATTATAATAGACTAAGAAAGCAGGGAATGCTGATTGATTTGAATTAAAAATGTATTAAAAATTTGATTAATTGAAATTTGTTCGGTATTTTTGGTCGTTCACTTTTTTTGAACCACTTAAAAATATTGAATTATGTTAGAAAGTGATATTCTTTATAATGCAGTTGAAAATTTAAAAAAATCAATTAAATTGCCTGTCTATTTATTGGATAGTAATCAGAAAAGTGTCGATGCTATTCTAAATATAGGTAGTGAAGGGAAATATTTAGTCGAGGTAAAAAGAGAAGTCCACAAATCTAATCTTCCAAACATCTTGGCACAATTATCAAGTCTGCGAGACTTATCATTGTTAGTCGCTAAAACCATTTCAAAGTCAACCAAAGAAATCTTGTTTAGGAAAAATATTAGCTATCTTGATATGGCAGGAAATTGCTTTATACAAAATGAAGATGGTTTGTATATCCAAATTGACGGTCGAAAGAATACAGTTACTAGCAAAAGAAAACATAAAGCATTTAACAAGAATGGCATCAAGCTAATCTATGCTTTACTACTGAATGAAGGTTTAATTAACCAAACTTATAGTCAGATGGCTAAGGCAGCTGACATTTCTAAAAGTACGATAGGTAGTATTCTTGACGATTTACAAGAAAGAGACTTTTTGTTAAAAATTAATACTACAAAAAGAAAATTATCCAACAAAGAAGGCTTATTGAGTGAATGGGTTAATTCCTATAATGAAAAACTTAAACCTACGCTCATTCGAGGGAGATTCAGACTCTTACCCAATCAGCTGCAAAAATGGAAACAATTGGATTTGGGAGAAGATATATTTTGGGGAGGAGAATCAGCCGCAGATATATTAACTAATTATTTATCGCCTGGAGAATGGAGTATTTATTCTAATCTTGGTAAAAATTTACTATTAAAAAAATTAGGTTTAGTGCCTGACCCTAAAAGTGGAAATGTAATAGTTTATAGTATCTTTTGGAATACTAAAAGTGATATTTCATTTACCGAAATTAATTCAAAAATTGTTAATCCATTATTAGTTTATGCCGACTTATTAGCTACTAACGATAGTCGAAATTTTGAAACTGCAAACAAAATCTATGAGCAATACTTATCAGCCTATCTTACTAAATAAAATTACGGATGAAGTCGTAATTGAGATTCTAAATGCAATAATTCCATCGCTTAAATTTCTTAAAATAGAATATTTTGTAGTAGGGGCTTTTGCTAGAGATGTAGAATTATTAGCTAAAGGTTATAATGACTCCCCATCAAGGAAAACCAGAGATTTAGATTTAGCCGTCATGTTGTCGGATGAAAAAGCGTTCAATAACCTTAAATTTGCTTTATCTAAATTGGATGGATTTGAAGTCCATCAAACAGAACCAATTAAATTAGTTTATAAAAAGAGCTACGAAGTAGATTTACTTCCATTTGGTGAAATTGTCAATGAAAAAGGTTTAGTAGAGTTAAAGGCGAAAAAGACATTCACGTTAGACATGCCTGGATTTGCAGAAGTGTACCCTTCCACTAATTCCATTACAACTGACCAAGGTTTTGAATTAAAAGTATGTTCACTTCCTGGAGTGGTTTTGTTAAAGTTAATTGCTTGGGAAGATAGAAATCATCGAACTAAAGATATCCAAGATATTGAATATATTATTAGGAATTTATACCTACTAGAAATTGAGGAAATAGCTTCTTCCAATGGCGACTTACTAGATATCTTAGAACATGAAGTTAATTTCACAGAATCAGTTACTGCAAGATATATTGGAAGAGTAATAGGTGGTATGCTTAAAGATTCGACTACTCTTTTAAACCGAGTAGAACAATTATTAATGAGAAATATTCAAGATACCGATAATAGCCCAATGGGTAAGATAATGTCTTTTGATACTTTAGAAGAATCTATCCAAGTTATAGAACAAATCTATTTGGGCATAAAGGATAAAACTACTTAAAATAGAACAATCATTTCTGTTTTTTCACTTCAGCCAACGCTTCTGGATAAATATCAGCCATCCATGTGGGTAGCCATTTTTCTGCTTTGGCTAAACTTTTATCTAAAGTATCTTCATCTACCTCTAATACTGTACCCCCCGCATCATATAACCTTAACCAAGAGTAAAGGTAATCATCTGGACCGATTTCTATTCGTCCGTGGTTATTGACATACCAATAAAGGTAAGGGTATATTTTTGAGAAATACTTTTGCATAATAATTCGAGTAGTTTTTTTAAACTAAACATCAAAGGGATGAAATAAAAATAAATGTTACTTTTTAAGCAACCATTCGATATGATAAATGAGGTATGATTTTGTTAAATTGAATTCTATGATAATCTACCTCTTTCTTATCGGTTTTGAGTCCTGTTTTATATTCTTTAAGGTTTAGTCTAACATGGACTTTTAACCCTGTATCAGTTTTAGTTTTACTAATCAGTTCCTTGACAATTTTATAATCAGAAAAGACAACTCCTTGCATGGCTTTACTAACATGGCAAAATAAGCGATGTTCAATTGGATTCCATTTAGAAGAATAAGGTGGATAATGACAAATAATAATGTCTATTCCTATTTTTCTAGCTAAATTTAGGATTTGCTTCTTAAAGATATGGTGACGATGGTCATTACCACCACCAGCATCACATAAAATAAGGATAGCATTTACATCAGGATAATTATGAATACCATAATTATCCCACCACCATAATAAATTATCTGCTATAAATTCAGCTGTCTCAGAACTGCTTCCAATACTTATATAGCCTTCATTTAACTGTAAATCATAGATACCATGAGGAATCACTTTACCTTGGCTTAAATAATAATAATCATGGTCAAAAACTGGAATCGGTGCAGTCGAGTAACATTTTCCATCTCGGTAAAGGTTACCCAAACGTTCCTTTTTCTTACAATCTATACTCAATATGGGGGTATCTACACTCATGATGGCAACTAACTCAAAGATAATTTTGAATTGAGCATCTCGGTCTGCACAATGCCCTGTAAAACACTCCTTATCAATACTTATATGATATTATTAGTAATGGATATGACCATCAAGTCATGACTCTATCTCCTAATGAGTTAGCCCCTTCAACAAAACGTGTTTATACTAGGCATGAAAAATCAGCACTAAATGCAAAACTCTATTGGATTGACTTTTATGGCATCCAAGAAGTTGATGAATTCTATACTGAGTTATTCAAAGGAATTGATGTAAAAGATGAATATGCCATTTTGGATAAGTGGGAAGAATATCTTAGTCAAACGTTGAAATTTCCTTTTGAAACAAAAGTAACTGAAACAGATAGAGGTGGGTTGAAAATCGGTACTAAAATAAAACTACTAGATTTGGATGGTTATGACGATAAGTATGGTATTTTTGGAATAGGGAAAGGAGAAATGGGCGCAATCACTTCTCCCATTTGTAACTTAGAGGCTACAGATAAGGAATCTAAAAATTATGAACTGCTTAGAAATTATGTAGTGTGGTTTGCGAATAGATAATTTTATAAAATTTGGTTAAAAAGCGCTTTTGTATCAAGTTTTAGATACTTTCCTAGTTCTAGAAAATGAGCCATTCCAAATTGTAATTCTCCGTTTTCCATTTTCTTGTATTTCTGTTCATTAATTCCAAGCCTTACAGCAATTTCACCTTCAGAAATTCCTTTAATAATTCTGGATGCAATCATTTGACCTCGCAAGTTATCATAAGTACTAAGAGAATCGTTACTTAAATTTTGTTTATACTCTACAATTAAATTGTCATTTTCCCATTTTTGCATATCTTGTATAATAGTCTCATCCTGTAATTTAGAGTAGAGTTTTGTCATTTCTTCCTTTGAATGACCTAACATTCGCTGAATAGACTCTCTGGGAATTCCTTTATTTAAAGCTACTGTTCCGAAGGTATGCCTAGCGCAATGAAAAGAAATTTTCTTGTTAATCTTGGCGCTAGAAATAACCTCTTTTATTATCTGATTAGCTTTTTGATTCGAAAGAATTTTCGGGAAAACCTTCCCTCTTTTTTGAGTTAAATCAATTAATCGCTTAGCCTGTGAAATTAAAGGAACAATAAATTGATTACCAGTTTTTTGGCGTTTCTTAGTGATAATAGCAATAGCGCCTCTTCTTTCAATTTCTTCATAATCTAGGCTTACCAAGTCACCCCATGTAAGTCCTGTATAACAAGCAAAGAGAAAATATTTTAAAACCTTCTGTTGTCGGGTTAGGAGTTGATTTTCGTCATAAATACATTGCACCTTCTCCAATTCATGGTTTAGCAATCGTTCTCTAGTATTTTTCTCATATACTAATTTGTATTCATCAAAAGGGTAGATATCTGTTATTTTTTGCTTTCTAGCAGCATTCAACATGGTTCTGATAAATTTCATTGCTGCAAAAATAGTGTTAATACTATTCTTTCTTTTTACCCTTAAATACACTTCATAATCTTCTAAAAATTGAAGATTGATATCTAAAAAACAAACATTAGACCTAAAAGATTTCAGTTTCTTCAATCTTAGCCAATTTGACTTAATTGTTTGCTTTGAGTACTTCTCAGAACTTTCTCTTTTGGTTATTTCCTCCCTACAGAAAATAAAAAAATCCTGACTTCGAATATTGATAAATTGGTCTTTGAATTGTCGAAAGGTAAGTGTTTGATTTTTTCGTTCTGCTTCTAGCATGATGCCTTCTGCTCTTACTATTTGGCTTTTAAGAAATAAATTTATGGCTCTTCCATTTTCGGCAGCAAGCGCACCTCTTTCTCTAACATACATTTTTCCATTATCAATCCAACTCGATAAACTGATTCTTTTTCGAAGAGAAATTCTATGGGTTTGACGATTTTGAGTAAATCGTAAATAGAGTGGAATTTTACCCTGATGGTTGAAGTTACTTTTGAGAGCGACTATTTTAATAGTAGTTGGTACATACATTTCAATTCAGTTTTGTATTAATAAAAAGCTAAACTCGCTCTTCCTTAAAGGGATGAATTGTTGTACATGTAAACTATAGGTCAACATTTTGACACCTAATTTGAGCAGAGTTTTATTGGAGAGGCTGCTGAAATGTCTTGTAACTGTTGATGTTAAATAAAAAAAGCGATGCAAATGCATCGCTTTTCCACAACTTAAGTTGCGGTCCGGACGGGACTCGAACCCGCGACCCCCTGCGTGACAGGCAGGTATTCTA
>JAFMDF010000087.1 GCA_017857395.1 Bacteroidota bacterium
AAACGTTTCGACGGAAACAATAAAGCTCAGCCTCTCGGTTGGGCTTTTTTTTTGCTTACTTTTCTGATAATTCTTGCTGCTTAACTTGCCTTCCCCTGTATAGACTCCCTCAATATTTTTCAATTTGGACCTTCATTTAATCCGAATTGGGTAGAAGTGATTAATATACAATACCCCCACTTATTTTTGTGTCATTAGTCATTTATATACTAAAGTAAGCGGATGATAAAAAGAAAAATAAATAAAAACTGCCCATTTTAAGTGCCTTAGGATACACTTTGTGAAAGAATACTCAATTATCCCCGATGTAATTCCTCTTTTGTTCTTAATCAAGTTAAGCGATACCCCGACAACTCTACCTTCTACCTAATTGGAGTAGAGAAGCCGCTGAACTATTCGATTAGCTCTTTGGATTATATAGCTCAATGTAAGTCTTAATTGCCTAAAGAATCTATTCCTTATACGCTCTCCTTTTGAAGTATTATTCAACCGAATAAGAAGAAATTGTTATTAATTTAAATATTTTAAAATAAATAATAAAAAACAAATAATACATTATATTATTTTTATAGGTATAAATAATTGATCATTAATACAAAATGAATTAGTTAAATTCATAATAAATATCTAATTACGTATTTTTATTGTTGAGTATCTCCCTTACCTATTAATTGAGATAAATTAATATGTTTTTAGCATGATTGTTGAAATATCATAATGAAACATATATTTTAAAACCCCTTTCATACCAAATTAATCTACAGTAAAAAATGATATATACAGCATAATTTTTTATTTATTCTGTCATGTAATTCATTCTAACCTTATCCACTAAAAAATTATAACCATTTTCCTACTGCCATGCAGAGGTGGGCTTGTCCATGCTTTGCCATGACTTACACATAGGTAAATAGAAGAAAAATCTTACACGGTTTTATTGATTACACTTTTAAATCGATTTTTATTTATTTAACTCATTATTTCTCATGAAAAGAAAGAGTCTTACACATTTAACAAGGAGCCACTTTTTTAGGCGTTCCTTATTTTTCACTCTTTTTGCCCTTCTTTCTGGAGGATTTCAGAGTATGAATGCGCAGGCAATTGTAACGCCAGCAAATTCATCACTCTTAAAAATCAAATTTGACGAGTGTGGCGGAGACGTTACCTCTGATGATCGACGGTTTACGGATGATGGTTCTAATGACGGGAACTATGCAGACCCTGCGGGAAAGCCTCGTACGGATACAGTCGAAATTTGTCCAAAAGATCAATGGCATAGAGTGAAAGTTGTTTTTACCGCTTTTGATTTAGCAAAGGGAGATACCCTTTTTGCTTTTCAAGGCAATGCTGCCGCTTTAAATGCTGCTGGTTTAGCCGCTTTAAAGACTGCTTCTGGTTCTTTACCTGCTGGTTCAATGTTACCTGCTAAAGCTACGGCTGGTACTATTCAAGCATTACTTGCTGGAGGTACAAGCGAAGCTGCTCGAAAGGCTGCTTATAAAGCAGGTTTTTTCGCTAGCATTCCTAGTGCAATTGATTTACAAGCATTGATAGATGCGCTATTAGCTATTTTGAACCCAGGCGAACTTCCAGGTACAACTCCTGCAAGTGACGGTACTGGTTCAGGATCAGGTATAGGGGATACTGCTTTAGCATCAGCTAGAGGTGGTAGTGTTTCAGACGCATTTGGCGGCTGGATAGATGCTGATTGTAACCCAAGAATTAATCCAACAGGTTGTTTAACATTCGTATTTAAGACGAATGGTGACCGTATTAAAGGAGCAGGTTGGGATGCATGGGTAGACTGCGGTTCTAGAGGTATTACTGTGGAAACAGTTAGTATTCCTAGTCGAAAATTAACTTGCGATAGTGCAGCTTATGGAATTATCACGATTCCTGCACCAACAGTTAAATTTTGTGACACGACTGCAACACAAACTGCTGATGATTCAGTGCGTTTAGTTGTAACGAATCAACACGGAGTAGTTTGTATCGACTCTTGTATTACCAAGGCTGGTATGAACAATGGAGTAACAGATACATTTGCAATTGGTAGCTATAAAGCAACCTATACATTGAAATCAGACAAAGAGAAAACTTCAACATCAATTTTCTCCGTACAAGCGCCTTCTTTAGTATGTAACGATAATATTAATGTACCTCTAGGTGCAGCATGTATGATTGTATTAACTCCAGATGATTTATTGGAGCAACCATGTGATACAATTCATGATACTATGTATTATGCGATTACCATTACTTTAGGTTCTGGTAAGACAGTAAAAGTATTAAAGACAGAAAATGTGGGGGATGCTGATAAGAAAGTAAAATACCCAGTTATTACAACTGCAGATTTAAAAGAAGCTGGCATGACCGTATGTAATGCAACAGCAACAGTTAAAATTGAAAGAATTTACTACGGTACAACTGATACATTGACTTTCTGTAATAACGGACCGAAAACGACTTCTTGTGAAACGACAGTCAATTTTTCTGATCAGTCTATTCCTTGGGTTAGTGTAGTGCCTGGTATTGATACAATTGTTGCTTGTGACACGACTGGTTTAGCAAAGTTATTAGATGCTAAAGCTATTGATAACTGTGATACTGATTTGCCAATAACTTATAAAGTTACTTTAGAAGAAACGGATCCCTGTTTTGCTTCTGCTGGAAAAGCAGATACAACCACTGCTACAGTTCTTTTTACTGCTGTAGATGATTGTGGAAACGTTGGTACTTTTGAAAAGAAATACACCATTATTCGTCCTAATAAAAAGGAGCACATCGCTAAAACAAAACCTGTTAAAGTTGAATGTTCGGAGGATAAATTAGCTCTTTCTGGTGTACCAGGAATGAAGATTGGTACGATTAAGAATGGTGTGTTTACTGCAACGGATACAATTCCATTAAGTATCAATGAATATATCTGTGGTTACATTTTAACCAAAAGAGATGAGAATATTCCTAGCAATGACTGTGGAGCAAAAGTGTTCCGATATTGGTCATTATTAGACTGGTGTAGACCTGAAGTTGGCCCAGTGGCATGTGATACTACATTTATTCAATACACTGATACAAAAGCGCCTACATTTAATGCTGGTGAAGGAGCTACGACTACTTTAGAATTAGGACATTTCTCTTGTACTTATGATATTACTAAATTAGATGCACCTAAAGCATCTGATAATTGCTCTACACCAACAGTAAGATTAGATAGAATTACTGTCATTGAAGATGGTAACAAAACTGATTGGGTAGTACCAGTTGGAGATTATACTAAGTTACCATGTGATTCTTTCTGTTTGAGATGGATTGCAGAAGATAATTGCCATGAGCAATTAGTAAATGATACTTTATTACAGATTGTTGTAATCAAAGATGTTACAAAACCATCTGCAGTAGCTGTTGATCAATTGAATATTTCTCTTCCAAATGAGTGGGGAGCAAGAGTAAAAGCTTCTGATGTAGATGCAGGAAGTTATGATGCTTGTGGAATCAAGTCAATGCAAATCAGAATCAAAGGTTCTGGAGATGTTTGGGCTGATTACGTTGATATTGGATGTAAGTATGTACACCCAGATTTACAGATTGAATTGAGAGTTATCGATAATAAAGGTAATGAAAATATCGCTTGGTGTGCGGTAGTAGTTGAAGATAAGATTAAGCCTTATTGTACAGCTCCTGCTGATGCAACAGAAAAATGCGATAAATTCCATAATGGAGAACTAGGTGCATCAACTGATACAGATGGAGATAGAAAATTTGAAGCTTCTGAATGGACTGCAGTAGATGCGGCTTTACAAGCAAAATATGATGCTTACTTCAAGGCATTTAAGTGTGAAGATAACTTAAAGTCTGAAGAATGCGGTGATTTAACAGAGGAACAGCAATATCAGTTAATCGAATGGCCTTGTGGCGAAATCGAAATTAAGAGAAGACACAGAGCAACTGATTGGTCAGGTAATGTTTCTGACTGGGTTGGACAAGATATTAAAATCACCTATAAAGCAGGATGGTCATTCACTATTCCAGCTGACTGGGAAGGAGAATGTGGTGCTGAATTAATTGCACCTGCATTATCTATTGATAACGGAGCATGTGATTTATTAGGATACGAAGTAACTTCTAAGTTATTTGAAATTCCTGGTGATGCTTGTTTCAAGATGGAAAGAACTTACCACATCATTAACTGGTGTAAGTACCAAGCTGGACAAGACCCAGTTGAATTAGCAAGAGTTGAAGGAGACCATAAATTTGTTGATAAAGGAAGAACAATTACTTTCGAAGGCAACGAAGATAAAGGCTACTTCACTTATGTACAAATTTTGAAAGTACATGATAATGAAGGACCAGTTGTAACTGTAGTTGATCCTACACCATGTATCAGCGGCGTTGATTTCGATGCTGAGCCTTATGGTGAAGAGGACATTACGCCAGGTTCAGGCCCTTACGAATGTGATGAGCCTAAGACATGGACTGCTAGTGCTACTGATTGTTCTGACCAAAGTGTTATCACTTGGGTTGGTAAGTTGTACAATGCTAATGGAAAAGTGGTAAAAGAAGTAAAAACCAATAGCTTAACTTATGTTGTTTCTAACAAAGATTCTTATTACGCTGAATTCTGGGCTTATGATGGCTGTGGAAATTCAGGAGGAAAGAAAGGAGAAACGATTAAGTTCTGGGATTGTAAGAAACCAACACCTTATGTATTAAATGGGGTAGTGGTAGAATTAGGAGAAACAGGAAGTATCCAAATATGGGCTACTGACTTCGATAAAGGTTCTTTTGATAATTGTACGGATCAAAGTAAGTTAGATTTAAGAATCTGGCATACTAATGTTGGAGATGCGCCAACTAACCTTGAAGGTGTGCGAGCATTACCTAAGGTTATTACTTTAGGATGCCTTGAAGTAGGTAATCAAGCTGTACAGATTTATGTTATTGATGAAGAAGGAAACTGGGATTATGTAGAAACTTATGCACTTGTTCAAGATAACATGAATGCTTGTGGTGGCATAGAGCCTGATGGTATGAGCTTAGTTGCTGGAACAATCATGAATGGTTTTAGCAAAGAAGTAGAATATGTAACTGTTGCAGTAAATGGGGCAGAACAAAGAACATTAACAACAAAGGCGGATGGACAATATCAGTTCATGTTGCCACAAGGAGGCGATTATACACTTACTCCAGTGAAAGATATGAACCCATTAAATGGTGTTTCTACTTTTGACTTAGTGTTAATTAGCCAACACATTTTAGGAACTAAGCCTTTCGATAGTCCATATAAGCACATTGCGGCAGACGTTAATAAGTCTGGCACTATTACTGCTTTTGATATGGTTCAGTTGAGGCAATTAATCCTAAATATTACTACAGAATTTGCTAATAACACTAGTTGGAGATTTGTAGAAGGTGGATATTCATTCGCTACTACTAACCCTGCTTCTGAAAACTTCAATGAGTTTGTAAGCATCAATAACTTAAATACTAATATGGAATCTATGGATTTCACAGCAGTTAAAGTTGGTGATGTGAATGGAAGCGGTTCTGCAAATAGTTTACTTGTAGGGGAGTCACGTACTACTAATGGTACATTGAACTTGACTGTAACTGATCGTTTTGTAGAAGCTGGTCAGACGGTAACTGTAGAATTTACGGCTGCAAATATTGCAAACGCTACTGGATACCAATTCACATTGAAGGCTGCTGGAACGGTAGCTGTAGTGGAGGGCGTAGCTAAGGCTGCTAACTTCAATACGAACTTGGCTGAAAGAGGCGTAATTGCTACTTCTTGGAACGGTGAAGCTACTGCTAACGATGCATTATTTGGATTAACATTCACTGCTAATACTACTGGCTTATTAAGCGAGATGTTAGCAATTACTTCAGATGTTGCTGCTGCTGAGGCATACAACACAGAGGGTGAATTATTAAATGTAGGTATCGACTTCACTAGCACTGCTACTGTAGCTGGATTCGAATTGAATCAGAATACACCTAACCCATTCAATGGAGAAACTGTAATTGGTTTTAATTTGCCAACGGCAGGAACGGCTACATTGACGGTAATGGATGTACAAGGTAAGGTATTAAGAGCTATCAAAGCTGATTACACTAAAGGATACAACACTGTATCTTTAAATGCTAATGAATTAGGTGCTACAGGAGTACTTTACTACCAATTAGAAGCGGCTGATAACGTTGCTACTAAGAAGATGATTATTATTGAATAATAAATACTAGAAGAAAGACTTAAAACTTAGTTTTGAGTTAGAAATGTTACATCGGGGATGTTATTTCATCCCCGATGTTTCTACTACTTTGATAAAATTATTATCCATTTTTTATTGGATATGATAAATTGACAATTGTATACCTTTTGTATTATTGATTTTTATAAATTCGTTGAACAACTCATTTTTATATTTTGAATTAAGTTATAACCGATTTAAGTACAAAGAAAAAAGCCGCTAATACTATAATAGCGCACTATTAACCGATTATTGTTTTATTGACACAAATTTGTTGAACAACTCATTTTTATATTTTGAATTAAGTATAACCGATTTAAGTACAAAGAAAAAAAGCCGCTAATACTATATAGCGCACTGTTAACCGATTATTGTTTTATTGAAATTATTATTTATTTTTAACCGATTTAAGTTACACTTTTTAACTAACCTTTTTCTACTAGGAAAATACTAGATTTAAGCAGGAAATTTAAGCTTAAATTCAAGTTTTTTCAGATGTTTTCCTTTTGGAGATTGCGATAATATACGACCATCAATCGTAAATAATTATTATCCAATCGCTCCTTCTCCGCTAAGTTTATTTAAAAATGGTTCAACCAATCATTTTTAATACATCAACCTTCCTTATCCTAAATTTTTTATACTTCCAGCACATGCCAATCAGCGCTGCGGAGAACATCATTCTATTGAAAAAATTTAGTTGACAACACAAATTATCTTCCCCTCATGGAAAAAAGGAATTTTACTATTTTAAAAAACTGGGCGATTTTGACCCGAACACTACAATTTTTTTTATTTGTTTGCCTATTTTCAACATTGAATACTTTACAAGGGCAGACTATCGTCATGAAATATGCAACTGCTGATACTACTAGTACCTCAGATACACTTGATGTATGCGGTGGAACGGTATCTAGCGAAGATTTAAGATTTACAGATGATGGTGGTAACGATGGAAATTACAGCGATAATCATCAACGACGAGACACTGTAGAAATTTGTCCAAAAGACCGATGGCACCGAGTTAAAGTCGTATTTACTGATTTTGATGTCGCAAAAGGAGATACCCTTTTTGCTTTCCAAGGTAGTCGAATGGCTTTAAATAATGCATCTTTA
Organism: Bacteroidota bacterium; assembly: GCA_017857395.1. Classification (GTDB taxonomy): domain Bacteria; phylum Bacteroidota; class Bacteroidia; order Chitinophagales; family Saprospiraceae; genus JAFMDF01. The sequence goes on from JAFMDF010000087.1 coordinate 7,368, forward strand.
GCTGCTGCTATTGCGGCTGGTTTTTTACCTCCTGGTTCTAAATTATCTGCTTTAAAAGGACTTTCTGCAATGCAACTTCAAGCTATATTAGGTAGTCTAGGCGTACAGGCTGGGAGCGAAGGAACTGGTACTGGGGCTGGCATAGGAACAACTTCTATTGCTACTGCTAGAGCTGTTTCAGATGCTTTTGGTGGTTGGATTAATGCTGCTTGTGATCCTGCAGTAAATCCTTCTGGATGTTTGACTTTCCTTTTCAAAACGAACGGTGATCGTGCCAAAGGGACAGGTTGGGATGCTTGGGTTGATTGCGAAGAAAGAAAGATTACGCTTGAACCTATTCAAATCACAGGTGTAAAACTTAAATGTGCAGATAATCCTTGGGCTAGTATAACAATTCCTGCGCCAAAAGTTACTGCTTGTGGTATGGCACTTGCGAATGATAATGATAGAGTAATTGTTAGAGTGAAGAATCAACATGGAATTGTATGCGAAGCACAAGAAATGTCGGAAAGAAGAGGAGATAGAATGGTGCGAAATTTTGCTATAGGACAATATATTGTAGAATGTAAATTAAAATCTGATACGACTAAGGTTATTACTCAATTATTCTCTGTTCAAGCGCCTTCTTTGGTTTGTAATGATGAGATTAATGTTTCTTTAGGCGCTGCTTGTATGGCTGTTTTAGGGCCTGATGATATTTTGGAAAACCCTTGTGATACCATTCAAGGATTGATGTATTATAATATTACCGTTACTTTAGGTACGGGTAAAAAGGAGGTAGTATTGAGAACAACTGGTCATGATAATTTAGGACGGGTTACTTATCCTATCGTTACAGTGGATACTATTAAAGCGGCTGGTTTATCTGTTTGTGGAGGTACAGCTACCGTCAAAATTGAGCGAATTTACTACGGAGATAGAGATGGCGATATGTTACCAGATTTACCTAGAGCAGTAGATTGTCATAATGGCACACAAGCTTTATATTGTGAAACCGTGATTAGATTTAAGGATGAAAGTAAGCCTTGGATTGATATCCAAGCAGCACCTGATACCTTAATTGCTTGTGATACTACTGGATTAGCTGCGTTATTAAAAATAAAAGGTATTGATAACTGTGATACGGAAGTATCCGTTACTTATAAAGTAGTTTTAGCAGAAAATGACCCATGCTTTGCAGCTTTAGGCTCACCTGATACAACACATGCGACGGTAACTTTTACAGCAACGGATGATTGTGGAAATATTGGAACTGCAGTTAAAAAAATTACCATCATTCGACCAGATTTACACAATCCACTTTTTGTTGCTAAAACAAAGAATGTGGAATTAGAATGTACGGATAATATTACGAAATTGGCTTACCCTGGATTAAAGATTGGTATATGGAAAAATAATGCTTTTGAAGTAAAAGATACCCTTTTTTTAAACACAGAAACTTATGTTTGTGGGTATATTTTAACAAAAGAGGAAGAAGGAATTCCAACTACAGATTGCGGTAGTAAAAAATATATTTACTGGAATGCTTTAGATTGGTGTGAATCTAATAAAGGCCCACAAAGAATTGATACTACTTTTGTAGAATACACTGATACGACTGCTCCTGTATTTGTAATTGGTCAAGGAACACCTATCCATATTGAATTAGACCATTTTTCTTGTACTTATGATATTCGTAAAATAACTAAACCACGAGCTACTGATAATTGTGATGATACGCCTACGGTCAGCTTAAATATGGTTTCTAGAATAGAGAATGGTCTTAGATGGACGATTGATACGGATGATTGGGCTGCTTTAGATTGCGACTCTTTTGAGTTAAAGTGGATAGTTAGAGATGATTGTCATGAGCAATTGAAAAATGATACTTTATTACAAATTGTGGTGATTAAAGACGTAACTGCTCCATCTGCTAATTGCATTGATGAATTAAATGTTTCTTTACCTGATGAATGGGGGGCAAGAATACACGCAGAAGATATTGATGCAGGTAGTTATGATGCTTGTGGTATTAAATCTAGATTAATTCGTATTAAAGGAACAGATGCGCCATTTGCGGAATATGTAAATATTGGTTGTAAATATGTTCATGAGAATTTGCAACTTGAATTACAGGTAAAGGATTTTAAAGATAATGAAAATATTTGTTGGATAGATGTAACAGTAGAAGATAAAATTAATCCTTATTGTACGCCATTGGAAGATATAAATGGAGATTGCGAAGATTACCATAATGGTGTTTTCGGAATTGCTACAGATGCCGATGGAGATTTTGAGATGGAAACAGAAGAATACCGTACTTTAGAAGGTGATTTATTAGCTTTTTATAATGCAGAATTTGGCAATCCAGCAACCCTTAAAATATGCGAAGATAATTTAAAGGCTGCTGAATGTGGGGAATTAACTTACGAACAAGAATATCAATTAATTGAATGGCCTTGTCGAGAAGTTAAAGCTAAAAGACGATACCGTGCAGTAGATTGGTCTGGCAATAAATCAGCATGGACCGTACAAAAGATTACTATTATAGCTAAGCAAAATTGGAAGATAACTTTCCCCGCTGACTGGGAAGGTGCATGTGGTGATTCCGCACCAGCAGAAGATTTAGCATTAATCAATGGCGCTTGCGATTTATTAGGTTATGAAGTAACTGAAAAACAATTTGAGATTCCTGGCGATGCCTGCTTCAAAATTGAAAGAACTTACCACATCATCAATTGGTGTAAATATACTGCGGGCGATGACCCAATTGAAATTGCAAGAATAGAGGGCGATCATGGTGTTGTTAGCGCACCTAAGATGATTACTAGCGAAGGAAATGAAGAATATGGCTACTGGACTTATGTACAAGTCTTGAGAGTACATGATAATGTTGCTCCAATTGTAACGGTCATTGACCCAGAACCATGTATTAATGCGGTAGATTTTGATGCAGAACCTTATGGCGAAGAAGATGTTACGCCTGGTGTCGGTCCTTATGAGTGTGATGAATTAAAAACATGGACAGCTACTGCTACGGATTGTTCCAATAATATTAATTGGACAGGGAAACTATATAATGCTGCTACAAATGAAGTAGTTACAGAAGTGGAATCAAATGAAATTTCTTATGTTGTTTCTAATAAAGAAAGGTACTACGCTGAATTTTGGGCTTATGATAATTGTGGAAACTCTGGAGGCGAGAAAGGGGATACTATTAAATTCTGGGATTGCAAAAAGCCAACGCCTTATATTTTAAATGGCTCTATTATTAATTTAATGGAAGTAGGAAGAGCAGCAGTATGGGCAACTGATTTGAATTTAAATAGTTTTGACAACTGTTCTGATCAAGCTAATTTAGATTTTAGAATTTGGGCAGATTTCATGGGAGATGCACCTACTACCTTCTTAGAGGTATTAAATTTAGATAAAGTTATCGAATTTTCTTGTGAAAGAGTAGGAACGAATACGGTGCGTATTTATGTAATGGATGAAGAAAGAAACTGGGATTTTGCAGAAACTTTCGTTATCGTCCAAGATAATATGAACGTTTGTGTAGGTTTTGATATTGAAGGGATGGTAAGTGGACAAATTACTACGGCTGATGGCGAAAATGTAGAAGGCGTAGAAGTAAGTATCAATGAAGGGGCAGAAAATGTGATGACTACAGGTACTGATGGCCAATTTATCTTTGATATGGCAATGGGTAAAGATTATACTATTACACCAGTAAAAGATATTAATCCATTAAACGGCGTGTCTACTTTTGATTTAGTATTAATAAGTAAGCATATCTTAGGAATCACTCCATTTGATTCTCCTTATAAGTATGTTGCGGCGGATATTAACCAATCAGGTTCTATTACGGCATTTGATTTGGTTCAATTGAGACAGTTGATTTTAAATATTACGCCAAAGTTCTCAAATAATGATAGTTGGAGATTTGTTGATGCAAGCTACGAATTTACATCTGCTAATCCAGCCGCTGAGAGTTTTAAAGAATTCTATAATATCACCGCATTAAATGGCACTATGGAAAATCTAGATTTTGTAGGTGTTAAGATTGGGGATGTTAATGGAAGTGCACAAGCAAATAACTTATTAGGTGCTGAATCTCGTACTACAAATGGTGCTTTAACATTAACAACAGCTGACCGCTTTGTGGAAGCTGGTGAAACAGTAAGCCTAGCATTTACTGCTGTTGAAATTGCAAATACAGTAGGCTATCAATTCACATTGAACGTCGCTGGTCAAAATACGGAGATCGTAGAAGGTGTCGCAAAAACTGCTAATTTCAATACAAATTTGGCAGAAAGAGGAATTATTACAACTTCTTGGAATGGTGAGGCAACTCCCACAGAAGAACTATTCACGGTAACGTTCAGTGCAACTACATCTGGTTTATTAAGCGAAATGGTTGCTATAAGCTCTGATATTACAACTGCTGAAGCATACAATACTGCTGGTGAATTGATGGATGTAAATATCAACTTTACAACTGCTGCTGTTGCAGGTTTCGAGTTAAATCAGAATACCCCAAATCCATTCAAAGGAGAAACGGTGATTGGCTTTAATTTACCAGTAGCAGGAATGGCTACTTTGACCGTAATAGATGTACAAGGAAAAGTATTAAAATCAATTCAGGGAGAATATGCCAAAGGGACAAACCAAGTAACATTAAAAGCCAATGAATTAGGTGCAACAGGCATTTTATATTACCAATTAGAGTCTGCGGATAACGTAGCAACTAAGAAGATGATTATTCTAGAATAAATAGTACTAGAAGCTAACATACTAGAAAACTACACAAATTTGTTGGGTACTCGGTTTATACTGAGTACCCTTCTTTATTTGGCACTACGGTAAAAAATGTGCTACGATTCAGGAGAGTCATGTTACAATTTACCGATGCGATGTACAAGTAACACGACTCCTGAGTCGTCAACTTTAATTCACCCATAGTCTTCACCGTAGAACCCTTTATTTTAGCTTTATATTTACTTTAAACGCTTCGTCAAAAATTTATCTAATTCTTCAATAGATTGATTCACTCCAATAATTACCCCATTTTCATCCAATAAAAACTTAGAAGGTACTTGTTTTACTCCAAATTCGGCAGCAATTGGAGAATTAATAAACTTAAAACTAGTCGTTAAATCAGCAATATGATGCTTCCAGGGCATCCCTATTCTGTCTACCGCTCTTTTCCAGCGAGCTTCATCTCGCTCAATCGCTACACTCAATAGCGTTAAACCAGCTGCATTTTTAAATTGAGCTGCTTTATATTTTTCATTCAACATCTTAATACCAGGCATTTCCACCATACATGGCCCACACCAACTTCCCCAAAAATCCACTAAGACATATTTCCCTTTAAGGTCTTTTAAATCAAAAGCTTCTCCATTCATTAGTTGCCCTGAAATAGTTGGTGCATTTTCACCATTGACTACTTTAGGTTGCATATATATCATTTTGCCAATGTAAGCAATTACTAAAACAGCTATTATAAAAAGAAGCGATTTATTAAATTTCATAATGATAGTATTTAATAAGGAAAACGACAAAGGAAAGCATTCAGTTGACTAAATAAGCGCAACAAAACTAAATAAATTTAGAAAGTAAACAAAAATGTCTTTGTCAAGGCGATTAATTGCAACAACAAAAGGGCTACTTCTGATGAAGTAGCCCTTTTGAAAAAAGGAAAAAATAAAGATTAGCCTAAACTATTTACGTGTTTAGTTAATTTTCCTTTTAAGTTAGCTGCTTTTTTAGCATGCCAAGTATTTTTCTTAGCTAATCTATCAATCATAGAAATAACTTTAGGTAAGAAGCCTAGTGCATCTTCCTTTTCCTCTATTTCTCTTAATTTAGCAATAGCAGTTCTAGTTGTTTTCTTGTAAAAACGGTTAGCAACTCGCTTTTTTGCATCCTGTCTGATTCGCTTCTTAGAAGATTTATGTTGTGCCATAAATTATATAAATTTTATTCTTTTTACTATTTTTTCAAATTGGAGTGCAAATGTATAACTTTTCTTTTAAAAAGGGAAATACAAATTAAAAATAATTGCTGTATAGTTAATAATATATTAGTTAAATGATGAATGATGAACTATAAATGATGAATTGTAGAACAGATTGAAAATAAATCATTCACCTATCTTATCTTACGAATTCATCGTTTATCATTTATCGTTCATCGTTTGACTATATTTATTCTCCACAGCCTAATTCAATCTTAGAAAACAAGTCATTATTAGGAAAACAGTTACCAGATAAGACGGCTTCAGGCACATAACGATTTAAATTTGGATCACGTAAACCTGTTTCTAAAAAGACCGTAAGGTCTTCTACCTGTTGAGGTGTTAAATCTAATGGCTTAAATTGTCTTGCTATTTGTTCCGTAGGAACAGTTTCATTTTCAGGAACGCCATCATTAAAATAATTGACCACTTCCTTTAATGTATACTTACTACTTCCATGAAAATAGAAAGGTGCATCCGCTAAATTATATAATTGTGGAATCTTAAATTTGTGATTATCTAATGGATCACCAGTATATTCTCCTCGACCAAGATTTCTTATATCTTCTGCGGAAGTATTAAAAGCGACGCCTGTTTTATATAAATCATCAACACCCAAAGCATAAAATTCATTGGCACCAAGATTTTTTTCTTTATGGCAATGATAGCATTTGGCATCTGAAAAGAAGACCAACGCACCTTTTTTCTCTTGGGTTGTCATCGCATCTTTATTCCCTTTAAGGTATTCTTGAAAAGGCGCTTGATTGCTCAATAAAGTTCGTAAATAGGCAGAAATGGCAAAAGCAGCATTCTTTTTACTATATCTTTCATTTTCTTCTTCTGATCCAAAAGCCGCATCAAAATGGGCACGATACCCATAATCATCTAGCACTTCTTCCGTAATCTCCATTCTATGTACGTCTAAGCCTTCGATATTCTGAGATTCCAAAGCAGCAAAACCTGCTTCATTTATATGTAATTCTGGGTCAAGTTCCCAACGATCTTCTGTGCCTACATTTACACCAGTACTACCAAAACGGCCATTCCAAGTAGTATTCTCAACAAAAGCCACATTTAAGACACTTAATGGGCGAACACCTTGGACATCCATTTCAAAATCTCGATAAGCCGCTAGCTTAGTTCTGTTTTCTCCATTATATCCAAAACCAATTCCTCCATCTGCAATTCCTTGAGGACTTCCTGGCCGAAAGCCCGCTGATGGAACATGACAAGAAGCACAAGAATAAGTTTTTTTCCCCGCCTCTTTGGTTGGAGAGAGTGCAATTCCTGTTTCAAAGAATAACATTTTTCCCAGCTCCACTTTTTCTTGATTGAGTGGATTTCTAGGATCTTGTGGAATTGCTGCAAAATCATCCGCATCGGGTAAAATAAAATGGTCGAGATTGTTTGTCTTTGAAGCACGAACAAGCGAAGAAGTTAATAATTGGTCTAATGGGGTGTCTAGGTAAATCTTATCTTTCGTACAAGCTACAATAAATGTGCAAGTAAAAAACATTGCAAGTAAACGTAATTTCATAATTGTCAGTTCAAAGGATCAATTCCACATTAGTAGTGTAAGCGTCTGGATAATAAGTTGTATGTATTTTAATTACAAAATTCAGACCTAAAACACTAATGTTTTGTCAGTAAAATATATTTTTTTAGTTCTATTTGATAGTAGTTTGACTGTCAATTGATTAGCAGTATTGATATCAAACTAATAGTCTATCAAAGGCCTTGATTAGGCCAATAATTTGTACTTAAAACGGTTTTGGAAAGTTGGTGATGGATAGCTATTAATATTTCAAAATAGCTTAGCAAGGAAAGTCTTTTGTCAAAAAAGCAAAATACACGATTTCGCAATTCCGATGCAAATGTATGGACAATTTAACAAAAAATCAATATATTTATTTGACAGCGTAGAATTTGATAATAATTTGACAAAGCAGCATTTATTAATTGTCAGTTCAGACAGGCTAAAAATACTATAAAATGGATATGATATTGTGAAAATATAATTTATTTGAAACACTTAAATATTCGAGAGATAAGTCATCCGAGATAAAAAATAAAGTATCTCGGATGACTTGTTTAAATCTATCTCCTTTTTCTTCTGACACGCTTAGTGAATTAGAAACTTATATATGAAAAGGCAACTGATAACACTTTGAATTAGTCGTTAATAATTCCGCTTTTCATTTCCAGGCTGCTCAATTTCAAAATTCTCTTTTTCTTTTTGTTTAGCTACCATTTCTTTAACATCTTGTAATAATTGTTTGGCATCATAAACCACCCCATCTTTAATGGTGTATTTGACGCCGCCAACTCTTACTACTTCATTATCCTCCGTTAATTTGATAGCCCCTGTTCCATATAAAACTTTTAGGTTTCGTAAAGGATTTTCTTCAATCACTACAAAATCGGCTAGTTTTCCTACTTCTACCGTGCCAATTTCATCTTCCATACCTAATGCTTCTGCACCATTCAAGGTAGCGGAGCGAATTACTTCTAAAGGATGAAAACCAGCTTCTCTCAATAATTCTAATTCTCGGATATAGGCAAAACCGTATAATTGATAAATAAAACCAGAATCTGAACCTGCTGTTACTCTTCCTCCTCGATTTTTATATTCTCTAATAAAAGTCATCCATAATTGATAATTTCTTTTCCAAGCAACCTCTTCTTCTGTCCCCCAATAATGCCAGTACGAACCATGGGATACTTTACTTGGGGTATAAAAACGCCAAAGTGCTGGCATCGTATATGTTTCATGCCATTCCAATCTACGGGTTTTATGCAAATCTCTACTTGCTTCGTAAATATTAAAAGTCGGGTCAAGCGTAAAATCTAAATCCAATAATTCTTGCATGACTTTATTCCAATGGTCTGAAAAAGGTTCTGCTGCCTGTTTCCATAATCTCCCTGCTTCTCCAAAACGGTGTTGTTCATTTTGGTAATTATAATCTAAAGGATAATCTTGAACGGTTCTATCAGAAAATAAAGCTTCAGGTAAACCATACCAATGTTCCATTGACGTTAATCCTGCTCTAGCAGAATTTAAGACATTCCATCGACCCACATCCATTTGGGCGTGGTGACAAGCAGACCGTAAGCCTAATTTTTTGTTTTCCTCTAAAGCTGCTTGCATAATTTTTGGTGGTGCACCGAAAAATTTAATGCCATCTGCTCCTTTTTTCTGATTATCCCTTACCCATTGACGAGCTTGTGCTGCTGTACTTATAGGTTCTTTACTGCCCATGCCAAAAGCAGTATAAGCCTTAATTCTTGGTGCGGTAATTTCATTTTTTTCACTTCGAGCCTTCTGGTCTAATACCCAATCTAAGCCATTTCCAGCTGAAGGGTCACGAATAGTAGTAATTCCATGTGCCATCCATAATTTAAAAACATATTCGGCATCTGCTCCTTGTGATTTTCCACCTATATGTCCATGCATATCGACAAAGCCAGGGAGTAAATACATGCCTGTACAATCCAATTCTTCTCCACCTTCTTTTAGTTGAGGTCGTTTGGAGTCATCAATTTCAACGCCAGGATACCCCACCACATGAATACCGACAATCTTATTATTCTCTACGACAATGTCAATTGGCCCTCTAGGTGGTGCTAAATTTCCATTAATCAAGGTAACTCCCCGAATGATTAATTGAGAATGCGGTCCATTTCCTCTAAATCTATCGGGGGCTTTCCGCAGTTCTTTAGGCGGTGCTTCTTGGGCAAAACTAGCCGAAGCAAATATTGAAAGTGTTAGAAATAATAGCCATTTTTGAAAGTGAATAGTCATTTTCTTTTATTAAAAAGGTTAGCAAGTACCACCTACTAATTGGTTTGATATTTTAGGAATACCTTATATCTGAAATTTACCAAATTCATTAATAGGTGGTATTTAGTAAAAGAATGCGCCTAAAGGTAAAAATTATTTGGAAGGAGTAATTAAAGAAATGTGTTTTTATTTTTGAGTTAATCCATGAATCATAGCTAAATGATGATCATCATGCTCTGCTATAAAATAAGCTAAATCTATAAGCTTCATAGGTGTTTGCAGGCGAGGATGTAAAGATTGTTTATTTAAATCGGTAACTTTTATACTTCTCAATAAATTAACTAATTGATTTCTAACTTCAATGAAGGCATCTAAAATAGCTTCAATACTTTGTTCGTTATACTTTGCTTCGTAGGTTGCTGCATTGGTCAAATCTGCTTCCGTCAAATAAGCTTCTCCATTAATAATATCGGTTATTCTAGCATACCATAACCATTCTAAATTTAATAAATGCCCTGTATGTTCTTGGATAGACCAATCATCTCCTTCGTGTTGAATCAGAAATTCATCGGCATATTGCAGCACTTTTTGCTCTAACCTGATTGGTGTTCCTTCGAGTCGTTCAATAATAGAAGGCAAGCTACCATTATTGGTTATAGGTGTAAATTTTCTTTTAAACCAGGGAGTTGGTTGCATTTGAAAATATTTAAAAGTGAGTGTTTCTTTCAATCCTTATACTTCCGTCTTTTTCGTATAAAAAGAAAAGCCTAATCGTATTTTATAATAAGGAATTTTTTCCTGTAAATATTCAAAAATATCCTTCATTTGAAAAGGTGGCTTCATTGCTTTAATCGCCACTTCTATTCGTTCATACTCTTTTTCGGTAAAATATTTGAATAAATCAATTGGTTCTCCTTTTTCGTATAAATAGGCAATATGCGAATATATGGTGACAGGATTTAAAGCACGTTTTTTTGCTATTTGGTCAATAGTCAATCCTTGTTTGTATAAATCATAAGTTAAGATATACGTAGACCCTTGTATTTTCTCTCCTTCAGCGACTTTGGATTTGATGTATTCGATGATTTTATCCATGAAAAAATTCCCATATAATTGTAATTTTCGTTCTCCTACACCTGATATCCCCATTAAATCTGCGTCAATTGTTGGACGTTTAGCAGCCATTTCTTCTAAAGTTGCATCAGAGAAAATAACATAGGGAGGCACGCCTCTTTGTTGGGCTAATTCTCTTCTTTTTACTCGTAGAATCTCAAATAATTCATCTCTAACACGTTCTCTTTTGGGCTTAACTTTCGCTTTCTCTTTCGCTTTTTTAGCTCGACTTTCCGCAACTTGTGCTCTCACTAATTCTACCTTTTTTTTGTTGAATAATACTTCATGGCTTAAAGTGGTTAATCGCAGCACATTATTATCATCATAGGCAACTTCTAAATAACCCAAATTAATCAATTGCATCATGAAAAATTGCCAATCTCGTAAACTAAAATCCCCACCTGCGCCGTAAGTTTTGATTTTATTATACCCTCGATCAAAAATATCTCGTCTATTGGATCCTCTTAAAACATCAATTAACATGGAGGAACCAACCCTTTGTTTTAAGCGATATACAGCGGATAAGGCTTTTTGAGCAATGACGCTGCCATCAAAATATTGAGGGGGATTTTTGCAAATATCACAATTGCCACAAGCTTTCTCAAAGGGTTCACTAAAATAGTTGAGTAATATTTTTCTACGGCAAGAAAGCGATTCTGCGTATTGCTGCATCCTTTCTAATTTGGCCAATTTTAAGTCAACTTGTGCATTTTCATTATTTGTTAAAATTTCCCTTAAAGTTCTAATATCTGCAAAAGAATAAAAGAGTAGGGTACTAGCATTTGTTCCATCTCGTCCTGCACGGCCAATTTCTTGGTAAAAGCTTTCTATATTTTTTGGTAAATTATAATGAATAACCCAACGAACATTAGATTTGTCTATGCCCATCCCAAAAGCAACGGTTGCACAGATAATTTCTGTTCTATCATTAATAAAATCTTCTTGTACTTTTGACCGCTGAGCGGGAGGTAATTTTGCGTGGTAAGCTTTAGCATTCAAACCCGACATTTGTAGTTTATCTGCTAAATTCTCTGTGTTTTTTCGACTTAGACAATATATAATGCCAGGATGATTGGGTCTTTTTTTAATAAATTGAATAATTTGTTCAAACTTTTTCTGCCCAGGTTTTACTTCTAAACTTAGGTTCGGACGGTCAAAAGAAGCCACAAATATCTTTGGCTGATACATATCCAACTGGGCGGAAATATCCTTTCTAGTCGCCTTATCTGCTGTGGCGGTCAAAGCAATAATTGGTGTAGTAGGGAAATGTCTTTTTATAAATTTTAGTTGGGTATATTCAGGTCTAAAATCATGCCCCCAAGAAGAAATACAATGCGCTTCATCTATTGCGAATAAAGCAATTTTTACTCTTTTTAATAAGGAGAGAAAATTAGGAGAAACGATCTTTTCAGGAGAAACATAAATCAAGTCGATGTTTTGGTTGAAAATATCATCTTCCACCGCTCTTTGCTCCGAACTAGATAAAGAACTATTTAAAAAAGAAGCTTTAATACCTGTTGCTTGTAGTCCTTCTACTTGATCTTTCATTAATGAAATCAAAGGCGAAACGACCACTGCAACTCCATCCATGGTCACCGCAGGAATTTGGTAACAAATAGATTTTCCTCCACCTGTAGGCATTAAAACTAAGGTATCATTTAAATCATAGACCGACTGAACAATGTCTGCTTGCATCGGACGAAAATTATCATAACCGAAATATTTTTTTAGTGCAATTTTTGCTTTCTCTAGGCTCATTTTTACGAGTTATGAGTTATAATTGATGAGTTATGAGTTAGACAATCAGATAAAAAATTAATATTACAAAATCTCCTGATAATTGCTTAATAATAGCTGACATCCGTTGTCTTCATTCATCCCTTGGCCTATTTTTTACCAACGGATGAATGAAGACAACGGATTTGATGAACTAGCCGAGATTTTAAATATTATTTTTAACTGACGCTCTAGTAGAGTAAATATAGCTAAGTTTTAGGGTGTTAAGGAGATGAATTAAAAGTATGCTGGCACCCACTCATCACTTATCACTCATCACTCATTATATGGTTCCTCTGTTTCTGACTCGCCAAATAGAAATCAATAAGCGAATAGGTAAAATTACTGCTGCGATAAGACTACCAACCCCAAATAAAAGCATTTCGGCAGTAATGTACTTTCTCATAGATTCCCGTTCTGGTATAGACATTTGAGCTAGAAAATTTTCAACCCCTTTTTCATCTAAAAAAGTTTGAAAATAATTTATCTCATTGACTAAGTAAAAAAGAAGAATAGGTGTAAAGATGATTAACCCTATTTTAATCTTCTCCCAGTTGGCAAGAAACGAATATTTTAATAAAAAAATAAGTCTGGTAAAGGTAATAAAAGTAATAATAAAAAGGATATTACTACCATAGAAAGGATAGTTTGTACCAACTTTGGTATAGATGGGATATAAAACACCAATGGTTAAAATAGCAGTTAATAACCACCAAACTAATTCTAATTTTATAAAGAGCGACTTTTGTTGCGTATCCATTTTTTGAGCATATAAGCTTTAATTGAAAGTTGGCAAAAGTACGGTAAAAATGGAAGCTTTATGCGTTATATAAAGAGAAGTGGGTAAGTACTTTGTCCGATTCAAGTAAAAAATGATGGCTGATTACTATGTTTTAACGTGAATTTTTTGACGCTGAAATGAAATGCTTTGCTAGGATAAAAAAATTGTTGCACTTAAAGATACAGCAATCTAAATCTGATATTGTAGGAAACTAATTTTTGAAAGTTAAGTGATTAGACAAAATTAGTAATAAAAGCCTTTTTTAGCCAGCTCTATTTTATCCAAAATAAGTGCTAAATTAACCATTACTAAACTTATGAACGGAATTTATGTTAAAATAGCATATAAATAAATTAAATTTTGATTCTTTTGTATATAGAATTAAAAATGTTTACCTAATCTTAACTGCTTTAACTGTTTATTATGAGTAGGAAAGCTTTATTAGAAAAAATTGCGCCTGTTTTTGGGAGTTCTTTTAATATCAGAAAATTCACTAATCCAGAAACTTGCAAAACACCTCATTGGCATTTTCATCCAGAATATGAAATTGTCTATATTTCTAATGGACAAGGAAAGCGGCATATAGGCAATCATATTTCTCATTATGATAAAGGCGATTTAATTTTTTTAGGTCCAAACCTACCACATTTTGGTTTTTGTGACCAATTTATGGAGGAACATACGGAGATCGTAATTCAGATGAAAGAAGATTTTCTTGGGAAAGATTTTTTTCAATCTCCTGAAATGACGATTATTAAACAATTATTTGAACGTTCTAAACAAGGATTGATTTTTGACCAATCAGTCAAAAAAGAAGTAGGTAAGTATTTAGTCGAAATGCTAGAAATGGATAGTTTTGACCGATTATTAACCTTATTAAAAGTATTAAAGATTCTTGGACAGACAGATGGATATACTGTATTGAATGCGAGCGGTTTATCCTTAGAGGTGCAATCTCAAGACCACTACCGTATTAATACGATTTATCAATATGTAGAACGTAGATTTAAAGAAGAGATAAGTTTAGATGAAATGGCTAAGCAAGTGAATATGACCGTGCCCGCTTTTTGTCGATATTTCAAAAAATTAACGGGCAAAACTTTTACTCATTTTGTCAATGAATTTAGAATCGCCCATGCCTGTAATCTATTATCACAAGGTACTTTACCTATTTCAGCAATTTGTTATGAAAGTGGGTTTAATAATTTTTCTCATTTTAATAAACAATTTAGGCTCATTACGGGTAATAGCCCCTCTAAATACCGAAAAGCATTGAAGACCTTTGTGATGTAAGTAAAGGAACAAGAAAGTATGGTGTAAAGAGAGTGTACTTTTGACCTCTATAGTTCTATGCCTTTACACCTTTACTAAAGAATTAACATTAAAATATAGTTGTCTTATCAATACTTTTACTACTTTGCAGACAAAGCTAAATAAATGTTTACACTAGAAGCAATCAAAACTTTAAAAAAGTCAGGTACGGTTGCGCCGAGTTCTAAGTTTTTGGTTAAAAAAATGACTAACCCGATTAACGATAAAGATAATGTTATCGTTGAATTTGGAACTGGAAATGGCGTAATTACGGAAGGAATCTTAGATAAAATTACGGATAACTCTCAAATCCTCTCCTTCGAATTAAACGAGGCGATGTATCAAGATGCCCTAGAAACACTTCCCGAAGATAATCGGCTACAATTACTCAATGAGTCTGCTTTAGAATTTGATAAGTTTTTAAAAGAACAGAATATCGAAAAAGTGGATTATTTTGTATCTAGCCTACCACTTTCCTTATTGAAAAAAGCAGACATTCATTATTTAATGAGTAAAGTGACTGGTTTGTTAAGTTATGGTGGGATGTTTATTCAATACCAGTATAGCTTGGGAAAAAGAGATTTACTAAAAGGTTATTTTCCAAGTGTTCGCCTTGGTTTTACACCGTTAAATTTTCCTCCAGCTTTTATTTATTATTGTACGATGATAGGAGGCTGAGGTAATGAGTTGATAAGGTTAGGAGAAAAATAATCATCGACTCCTAACCTTATTAACTCCTCAAATTCACAGAGACTAATATCTTTTCTTTCCTCCCTTTCGCTTCTTTAGTTTCCGCTTAGGTTTAGCCATTCTACCAGCCATTCCACTTCCGCCTGTTCCTAATCCAGTGCCTGCTAATTGCCCCTTGCTCATCTTGTGCATCATTTTCCGCATTTGGTCAAATTGCTTCAGGAACATATTGATTTCGTGGATTTTCTTACCACAGCCTTTTGCAATTCTTTGCTTTCGGCTCATATTGATAACTTCTGGATTGCCTCTTTCATGAGCAGTCATCGAGAAAATAATACTTTCTACTTTAGAAAAAGCACTATCATCAATATCCAAATCTTTAATTGCTTTCCCCATTCCAGGAATCATTCCTAAAAGACTTTTAATATCTCCCATCTTACGAATTTGATTCAATTGACTTAAAAAGTCATTAAAATCAAATTTATTTTTACGAATTTTCTTTTCTAATCTCGCTGCTTCTTTTTCATCAAATTGTTCCTGCGCTTTTTCTACTAAGGAAACAATATCTCCCATTCCTAAAATCCGCTGCGCCATTCTTTCTGGATAGAATACATCTAACGTATCCATCCCTTCTCCCATACTGACAAACTTTATCGGTTTGCCAACGGTATATTTAATAGATAAAGCAGCACCACCTCTTGTATCACCATCTAATTTGGTTAAGACAACCCCATCGTAATTGATAACCTCATTAAAGGCTTTTGCGGTATTTACTGCATCTTGACCTGTCATAGAATCTACAACAAATAAAGATTCAGTTGGATTAATCCCCGCTTTGATGTTTCTAATTTCTGTCATCATCTCCTCATCTACTGCCAAACGACCAGCAGTATCCACAATCACCACATCAAAACCATGCACCTTAGCATGTTTGATGGCATTTTGAGCTATTTCAACGACATTTTTATTTGCTTCTTCTTTATAAACAGGTACCCCAATTTGCTCTCCTAAAACCGTAATTTGCTCAATTGCTGCTGGACGATAAACATCACAGGCAACCAACAAAGGTTTTTTCTTTCGCTTTTGCTTTAAGAAATTGGCTAGTTTACCAGAAAAGGTCGTTTTACCAGAACCTTGCAAACCAGCAATTAACACAATCCCAGGATTGGCTTTAATGTTAATACCTACCGATTGCCCACCCATCAATTCAGTCAATTCATCATTGACGATTTTTACCATCAACTCTCCTGGCTTCACCGCAGATAAGATATTCTCTGAACCTAATGCCTTGTCTTTAATCGTATCGGTAAATTCTTTTGCAATCTTATAATTTACATCGGCTCCTACTAAAGCACGGCGAATTTCCTTGACCGATTTGGCAATATTAATTTCGGTTAATTTACCTTCTCCTTTTAGCGTCTTAAACGCCCCTTCTAAACGATCACTTAAACTGTCAAACATAATTTATAAAGTTATTAGAAGTTATTAATGGTTATTGGAATGCTACTAAAATATTTAGCGAACATTTATTACTCCTAAATAGATAAGTGACTAGATAAAATTGTTGTATTGTTAAAATTGTTGTATTGTTACTTTAAACTATTGGTAAACAACAATTTAGCAATATAACAATTCAACAATTTAGCAATTATAATGATTTTTTCTATCCTAGCATTTACTAACTCAACCATTAATCGCTTAAATTTCGATTCAAGTCGGCAAAAATAGGACTTTTTTTGCTTAGAATCTAGTTGGAATTTTCAATTTTCAATTTTCAATTTTCAACCTTCTTTTCGAGATAATTTTGAATAGGAGATTGAAATTAAGGTTTAGATTGAGGTTGAGGGAAAAAATTAACAAGGGCTTGCTCACCTCCTATTTTAAATAAATATAAAAATTTACTATTACTTTTACGAAAATATCTGATTCTTTAATGACTATTAAGCAGGCTTTTGTCAAGCATTTTTACCACATAGCCATCTAGTTTTCTTAGCCAGACATTTGTTTAGGAATAATTTAGCATAAACGCAAACTAAATGTGTCTAAGTACTTACAAGCCATTATTCGTTTCAAGATTTAGAAAACTATATGAACTATGTGTATTTTAACTATATGACTATGTGGCAAAACACTCACTAAAATCATATCTAAATAATAATTTTACATGAAAATAGGCATCATCCGAGAAGGTAAAAATCCGCCAGATTCTAGAGTTCCTTTAATTCCACAACAATGTGCGGATTTAATCAAAAACAAAGGCATTGATTTAGTCGTGCAATCGTCTCCAATTCGCTGTTATACCGATGAAGAATATATCGCTTTAGGTGTTCCTGTAGTCGAAAATGTGGAAGATTGTGATATATTATTAGGCGTAAAAGAAGTACCCATTGACCAATTAATTCCTAATAAGGGCTATTTTTTCTTTTCGCATACCTTTAAAGAACAACCTTATAATAGAGAACTCTTGCAAGCTATTTTAGCAAAAAATATTTCCTTGATGGATTATGAGGTGCTGACCAATGAAAAAGGACAACGGGTAATTGCTTTTGGCTATTTTGCAGGAATGGTCGGCGCTTATAATGGCTTGATGACTTACGGGAAACGTACGGGGAGTTTTACCCTTAAAAGAATGCACCAATGTTATGATTATGCCGCTGCCAAAGCACAATTTGAGTATATTAACTTTCCACCTATCAAAATCGTGTTGACAGGAATGGGTCGAGTAGCAAGTGGTGCAGCAAAAGTATTAAAAGACATGGGCATTCCACAAGTACCACCGCATGATTTTTTAATCAAAGATTTTGGACATATTGTTTTTACGCAATTGGATTGCAAAGATTATGTAGCTAAAAAGGACGGAAGCAAATTTGAATTAACTCACTTTTTTAATAACCCTACTGAATACAAAAGTATTTTTGCGCCATACAGTAAGGCCGCTCATTTAATGATAAATGGTATTTATTGGGACAGTCAAGCACCACCATTTTTCACCAAAGCAGCAATGAAATCGGATGATTTTTCTATTGAGGTCATTGCCGATGTTACTTGTGACATTGCACCAGAGGCTTCTATCCCCGCAACATTAAAACCATCTACTATAGCCGATCCAATTTTTGGCTATGATGCTTTCACCGAATCAGAAATTCACCCTTTTCAAAGGCATAGTATTGATATGATGACGATTGATAATTTGCCAAATGAATTGCCTAGAGATGCTTCTGAATCTTTTGGTAGTCAATTTATCGAATCCGTTTTGGATGATTTATTAAATCCTTCCAAAGATGGAGTCATTGAACGAGGAACGATGACTAAGGATGGACAATTAACGGAGCGGTTTAGGTATTTGTCAGATTATGTACAAGGAAAATAATTATTTTTAGGAACGATAAAATAATCAGTATTCTACTTTGCGCCTCCAAGTTTTTTAAAAACTTGGAGGTCTTTTAGTTTTAATAAGAGCGATTTAGTAACCATGCTATGTCTATAAATCTCTAATTAAATTAAAAAATTATCCAAATCTCACCAATTAGTAAAAATAAATTAGCTAGAGAAACACCTTGTTTTACTGTAAAAATACCCTATTTAAGGTATGAAATGTAAGCCATCCGTCATTTTGTTTAATTAAATTCAATTTTTATTAAACAAAATAAGTTTAAAGTTATTTAACACACGTCGGAGATTCACCTCGACTCATTATTTTAACCTAAAAATTTAAAAAATTATGAAGCTGTTATCCCGTTTCAGTATTTTAGCTCTACTTGTATGCGCTTTATTCACCTTCTCTAGTTGTGGAGATGATGATGTTGTTGAACCAGTAATTACACCAACAACACCAAATGCAGTAGAATTTGCCTCAGATAATGCAGACTTTAGCTCTTTAGTAGCTGCATTAAGTAGAGCAAGCTTAGTAGAGACTTTATCTGGTGCTGGTCCATTTACTATTTTTGCCCCAACAAATTCGGCTTTCCAAGCTTTATTAGACAGCAATGCAGATTGGAATTCTCTAGATGATATTCCAGTTGATGTTTTAACTACCGTTTTAACTTACCATGTTGTTTCAGGAGATGTTAAATCAACAGACTTATCCACTGGTTATGTTGAGTCTTTAAGTGCAACACCTTATGGTGTTAATGCTAGTTTGTTTGTGAATACAGATGGTGGCGTAACGATTAATGGTACGACGACAGTAACAGGTGCAGACAACAATGTATCTAATGGTGTTATTCACGTAGTTGACCAAGTAATTTTACCACCTAATGTAGTCACATTTGCTACGTCTAATCCAGTTTTTTCTTCTTTAGTCGCTGCTTTAACTAGAACAGGTTTGATGACGGATTTTGTAGCCGCATTGAGTGGCGAAGGCCCATTCACAGTATTTGCACCAACGAATGATGCTTTTCAAGCATTATTAGATAGCAATGAGGACTGGAATGGTTTAGAAGATGTACCAGTTGCAGCTTTAGAAGATGTCTTAAAATACCATGTAACAGGTGCAGGCAACGTACGATCTACGGATTTAACGAATGGTCAAGAAGTACCGACTTTATTAGAAGAAAACTTAATTATAGATTTATCAGATGGCGCTAAAGTTACTGCTGCCGCTAATACTGCTAATATCATTTTAACGGATGTCCAAGGGCAAAACGGAGTCGTACATGCTATTGATGCAGTCCTTTTACCATCAGCTTTTGTACCAGTCGTACCAAATGCAGTAGAATTTGCTTCTGCTAATCCAGATTTTAGTATTTTAGTAGATGCAGTCGTTAAGGCTGGTTTAGTAGAAACTTTATCTGGTGCTGGACCATTTACCATTTTTGCACCAACGAATGATGCTTTTGTTGCTTTATTAAATAGCAATCCAGATTGGAATTCTTTAGATGATATTCCAGTTGCTACTTTAACTGCTGTATTAACGAATCACGTTGTTGCAGGAGATGTACGATCAACAGATTTAAGTACAGGCTATTTCCATTCTGTATCTGCAACTCCATTTGACGGAGCAATTAATACCAGCCTTTATATTAGTACAGCAGATGGTGTTAAGATTAATGGTGCTAGTACGGTAATTGGTGCAGATAATGTTGTATCTAATGGAGTAATCCATGCAGTAGATGCAGTTATTTTACCAGCAAACATTGTGACTTTCGCAACCTCTAATCCAATGTTTTCTTCCTTAGTAGCTGCGTTGACAAGAAGTGATTTAAGTGTAGATTTTGTAACTGCTTTGTCTGGCGCAGGTCCATTAACGGTATTTGCCCCAACAAATGATGCTTTCCAAGCTTTATTAGATAGCAATGCAGATTGGACTGCTTTAGCTGATATTCCAGTAAGTGTTTTAGAGAATGTACTTTTATATCATGTGACTTCTGCTGGAAATGTACGTTCTACAGATTTAACTAATGGTCAGATAGTCCCTACTTTATATCCAGATAATTCATTTACAATTAATCTGACGGGGGCAATTCCAGCCATTAATGCAACGATGAATAACGCAGATATTATTGCTACAGATGTACAGGCTACGAATGGGGTCATACATGTAATTGATACGGTGATTTTACCGCAGTTATAAGAAGCGTTGAAATTTAAAATCCCCTCGTTTTAATTAAAAAATAGCCTTGATTCTACTGAATTAAGGCTATTTTTTTGTTTACTATAAGGGCAATCTTTTTGACTAATTGAATAGTTGCCAAAGACTACATCTTTCCTTTTCCCGTTTAATCCTTGAAACTTAGCTTTTCAATAAGCGTAATTTTAAAGCAACTTTAGTTTACAAGCATAGAATAAGCTAAATTATTCTAAAACAGTTATTGAATATGAAAATCCGTACTCGTTTTTGCTACAGCTTGACTTTCCTTTTTATATTATTTCTTTTCACTAATTGTGAAAGAACCATTTTTGAAGATACGATTCCTGATATAGCAGTACCCAATACCTTAGACTTTATTAGACAAACACCCGGTATTAAAGATGACTTAAGCACTTTGTCTAATTTATTAACGGAATTTGGATTGGAAGGACAATTAAGCGGCAATGGCCCTTTTACACTTTTTGCCCCAACCAACGAAGCTTTTGAGTTTTTAGTAGCAGATAATCCAGGATGGAATAGCTTAGCAGATATTCCAAGGGATACTTTAAAGGGATTATTGGACTATCATTTTATCAATAATAAAAATTTAATCCTTCGAGATACCTTTATAGGCTTTATTAATACCACAAAAAACACCGACTTTGATGCTTTTGCCAGTTTATTGGTGAAAACAGAAGGGAGTATTCGGATTAATGGCGAAAGAAATGTGGCGCTGCAAGATGTTCGGACGACGAATGGCATTATCCAATTGATAGATGAAGTGATGTTACTGCCAACTGTTTTTGATTTAATAGAAGCTGACCCAAGATTAACTACCTTAACGAAATTATTAGAAAGAGAAGATTTCTCAACTAACTTTATGGAAGTGTTAAATGGAGCTGGCCCTTTTACGGTCTTTGCGCCTTCTGATTCCGCTTTTACCAATTATTTATTGGCAGAAAGTTTAGCTTCTGTCGATGCAATTCCTACGACTGATTTAGAGCAAATCCTATTGAACCATGTGTCTGTGACGGCTAATTTAAGAGCAGCTGATTTAAATACGATTGGAAGTAAAGTGCAAACATTGAATAATACAGAACTTGAAATAGTGGCGATAGCTGGCAATAATAGATTAGGTATTACTGGGAGTAATGAACCTGCTGCTTATATTGATGTTGATGGACAGAGTACGAATGGGGTGGTTCATTTGGTTGATAATATCTTATTGCCATAATTTAGGATTTAGACCTTGATAAGGGAAGGAGTTGGTGTATTCCCCTTCTTCCCTTATCAATTGACTAATTTATCTTTTCTCCTCTTGTCTTTTTTACAGAATTGAAGTCCAATTTATCCTCTCCTCGTAGTATTCTGATGCTACCTTTGACTAAATAACAATAAAGATGCTTTTTTGGCAGATATAAGGTAGTAAATGGCAGATATAAGGTAGTAGATTTTTCTTTAAAATATAAGAATTGGTTTTAAATTTGCCATTCATTAGGGTACATGATTTACTAAAATTACCATTGTATAATAATAACAAGGATAACTAATTAAAAAAGGGATACAGATGTTAGGCTTTACGTAAGTGACAATCGCAATTTCTGTAATATCCATTTTTAAGCTGACTATCTATTATCTACACTATAACTACACATTAACACCATACCCTATATCATCACTTTGATTGCTCATCACCGATTTTTAAGTAAACAACTGTCAATTTAGATACTAAAATACGAGTATCAAATTCAATTTCAAACCACCTTTGGTGGACAATTAAGGATTGAAATTATTGATATTTTAAAAACTGTCTGCCGTTAGTCAGCTATCAATTCCAATTTATATTGGATTAGGCTTTATACGGCAAGCGATTCGGATTTGTAAATATGCTAAGCCCCTACTTTAAGTCGATTTTCCGACTTATCAGTAGCGAAGCCGTCAATAAAAGCAACTTTTAATAATTTTTATCATAGTATCCATGGAACAAATAATGATTACCCCCGAAAGTGAATTCCAGCGCAATGACACCGATTTTCTGTCTGCTGAAGTAGATAATGAAACGGTTTTAATGCATTTAAAGGATAGTGGTTATTTAGGTTTGAATGATGTGGCGACGGTTATTTGGCAATTGCTTCAGCAGCCAAAATCTTTTAAGGTAATAGTCGAAGCATTGCTACAAAAATATGAGGTTGAAGCGGCACAATGTGAAGAAGAGGTAAGGGCTGTACTTGGGCGTATGGTGCGGCTGGCTATGCTAAAAATAACCAATTAGCAAGAATGAAAATTTCGGAAAGTAAAAAAAGTATACAGAAATCAGAAATGATATGAAGAGGCAAACAAGTTGAGTGGCAGTTTCACTATAGGCAAAAGAAAATACTCGACTTAATACTAACTTAGAGAAATATCATACTAATTAAGGGTCGTGTATTAAATAGGTTGATTTAGTATATTTGTAGCAAAAAAAAGATATGA
>JAFMDF010000426.1 GCA_017857395.1 Bacteroidota bacterium
ACATTAAAAAATTTGTCTCTAAATATATCGTTTTGGTGGTATTTTAATTTGTAGGATTCCCGTAGGAATAACTTTAGGTTTTCAATAATTTTAGCAGCATGGTTGGTCGAATGTTCTCTAGGTGGTTCATACATCCATTGGACAAAATTGGTTCTAAATTCCCAATCTATACTATCATAAGTGATTGTTATATCTTTCTCTTTTATGTAATCTTCCAAATTCCTTTTAGAGGTGTAATATTTTTCCCACGTAGAAGTATTAGCTTTCTTTTTCTCTGTTATCAATTGTTCTATAAAATCAAATAGACTTAGTTTATTCTTTTCCTCTGGTCGTTGTTCCTTTCCAGTAAAATAATGTAGTTCCTGCTTTAACTCATTATGAGTAATATTAAAATTGGCAAGTATTAAGTTGTCTATGAAGTCTTTTAATTTCTTTAGGCTATCATTTACCTTTTTATAGCTTTCTCCATACTTTTTACTAAATCTGGTTTGCCCTGCTTTGGCATTCCAAAAAGAGGCATCTATAATGGGGTAAACTCCTTCACGCTTTAGGTAGTCGGTTAATGAGTAGGTAAGTTGTTTATGATTGAAACGAATAGAGGCAATTAAATAACCTTGTTTATCGGTAGGCTTTTTTTTCTTCAGGTGTATTCGTGCCTGTGGAATAGAATACTTTGGCATCTGTATAAATCTTTAGTGATATAATCTGTTCGCATGGCAAATATAACTAAAGTTTAATAAGTTGCACGTTTTTTTGTACGGTTAATTTTAATGTAGATTAGCATTTGTTGGTATTAGTTAGCATTTATAGTACAAAATTATGTTTTTTGTTAGAAATATAGCTAATAATTACTATTAGTTTGGTTTCGTTAATGTTAGGTTCAAGTCCTAGAAGAGGCGCAAAGCCCGACAATTGTAATGATTGTTGGGCTTTTGTTATTTAAAAACCAATGAATCATGTATTACGTCTTTATTCCGCTTCCGCAGATAAATATTATGTTGGTCAAACAGATAATTTAGAATTGCGCTTAAAATTTCATAACGAGCTATCGGAAAAATCATACACATCAAAACATAGACCATGGATATTGAAGAGAAGTATGGTCGTTAATAATCGTTGGCTTTATAAAATAAAGCTGCCTTCTTCATTCTAAATTTTCAAAATATATACTGTCGTTATTTCTACTACTAGAAATAAGGGTATGTAGCTATGTCTATTTATATCAGCATTTGCTTGCTGACAATAGCGTAGCATAATTAGGTTATAGAATGATTAACGCACCTTTTACTACTTTTGATAAGTCCATTAGAAATAATCTAGAAGATATTTTTCTAGAGCTCGTAAAAATTTATAAAGAAAAAGAAGGTTTTGCTTTCCACTTCATAGGCATACCAAAAATCGTTTATCTACAAAGTACTGATTTGGTAGATTTTCCAGATGAAATAAATGAATTTCACAACGAATTGCTTTATTTAAATCAAAAAGCAAAAATAAAAGCATTAGGCAAAAAGTATGAATATTCTTTTAAAGATAGTGCTTGTAGTCTAACTGAAGAAAGAATAGATGCACTTCTAAAAGAAGAATTAATAGAACTTCCTAATAGACCATACAATGAGGTCGGAAATGAAATATTATCTTCTGTTCATTTTCCAAACACTCATAACAAATCGGCTTTACTTTACGAAGTCTTTAAAGAACCATTCATTATATCCAACTACGCTTATCTCATCAATAGTTGTAAGACTGAAATATATGATAGTCTTGTTTATCAAACTACTTGGATACCAAATACCCTTTTCACTAAACTGTATCGATTTTCGGATTATTTGAAGACAAAGAAATTATTTGGTAATTAAGTGAAATACTAACTTTGGTTTGAAAAAAAAATTTGGGACAGTCGACTAATTCTACTATTTAAACCTAGTGGTTTGGGATTTAGCGACTATTCCAATCGGCTAATTTTAACTTCAGTCTTTGCTATAAATGATAGTAGCGTGGGGGAATTTCCTTTCACTTTTAAATTAACCACCTTAAAACAATCATTTGTCCCTCCAGCACTCATTTGTTATCTTTGCAAAATTCTATTTCAATACAATATACCGTAATGCCAAAAAAGAAAAAGAGTACGATAAAAGATATTGCTGAAGCGTTGGGCGTTTCCAAATCATTGGTCTCCTTTGTCCTCAATGGAAAAGCCAAAGAGAAACGGGTCAGCGATGGCATGGCCGAGAAAGTGCTAGACATGGCTAAGACCATGAATTACAAGGTCAATTACATGGCGAAAAGTTTAAGGACGGGAAAATCTCAAACCATCGCACTCATCATCGCAGATATTTCTAACCCATTTTTTGCTAAATTTGCCCGATTTTTAGAGAATGAGGCATCCAAGCATAACTATAAGGTAATTATCGCCAATTCGGATGAAAAAAAGGAAAAATTTAAAGCGGAAATAGACCTGCTGCGAAACAGACAGGTGGATGGGTTCATTCTAACGCCTCCGATTGGTAGTGAAAAAGAGTTGCTCGACCTTAAAAATCAAAAAATACCCTTCGTCGTGGTGGATAGGTCGTTTGAAAGTGTAGAAAGCCACACAGTTATTATAAATAATTATAAAGCGGGATATAGTGCTACCGAACGACTGATAAAAAACAATCGGAAAAACATAGCTATATTAAACGTTAATAACCAACTGGTGACCATGCAACAAAGAGTGGAAGGTTTCCAAGATGCTTTGACAAAAAATGGATTAATCGTCAATCAAGCATTGATTAAGCAACTTCAATTCAGCCACGACAAAGACCTCATTAAGGAGGCAATCGAGGAAATATTAACAGCAGGTGCTGATGGATTATTATTCACAACTGGGAAGCTGACCGTCCTCGGTTTGGAATGTTTAAAAGAGTTGGGGGCCCGCATCCCCGAAGATATTTCGGTTATCAGTTTTGACGACATGGATGCCTACAGAATTGCCTATACCCCAATCTCTGCCGTCGTTCAGCCTTTGGAGGATATGAGTAGAGAAGCGATTAAGACTTTGGTTGACCAAATAGAAGGAGGGCAGGGTAATGACCCATTTAGAAAAATTATGCTAGACGTTAATTTTATTTACAGAGAATCTTGTATTTAAATAATTTTTTTACCTTTGTGCTAAATCGTTTTAGCAAAGTAACACAACTCAGAGAATTGTGTTACTTCAACAATCAAACCTCAAACCTCCCATTCAAACGAAATAGCATGAACCAACCTAACAAACTGACTTTAAAAGAAAAAATATCTTATGGCTTCGGTGATTTTGCGTCCTCCACGTTTTGGACATTATTCTCCATGTTTCTGTTATTTTTTTATACCGATGTATTTGGCATAACAGCGGCGGCGGCAGGAATGATGTTTCTAGTGGCACGTTTGTGGGATACAGCGAACGACCCAATTATTGGGATGATTTGCGACCGAACCAAAACCCGTTGGGGAAAATTCAGACCTTATCTCTTATATGGTGCACTTCCTTTTACCATCATAGGGATTTTAACTTTTACGACACCTGATTTAGGGCCGACTGGCAAACTCATTTATGCCTACATCACTTATGATGGTCTATACTGCCGTCAACGTCCCTTATGCATCCTTGCTCGGCGTGATGACAAAGGATACGGACGAACGGACTTCCCTTGCTTCCTTTCGATTTATTGGCGGTTTTAGTGCAGGGCGGATGGTAACGGCAACGGCTAATTATTTAGTAGAATATTTTAAAACAACAGGCGATTTAGCTGCCGCTTATCAAAAGACGGTTGCGATTTATGCCATCATAGCAGGCGTGTTTTTCCTACTGACTTTTCTGGGTACAAAAGAACGACTCGACCCTGAAGAAGTACCAGCTTCTACCTTAAAAGAAGACCTCAATGATTTAGTAAAAAACAAACCCTGGTTTATTATGCTGGGGGCAGCTATTGCGATATTGATTTTTAATTCCTTACGGGGCGCAGCTATTTTATATTATTTCAAATATTTTATTGGTGACCAAACGGTCGCATTTTTTGGCGAGGTGACCCAAGGCTCCTTAGCGGCTGCATTTATGAGTAGTGGTTATGCAACGAGTTTATTGGGGGTCGCCTTAGCGATTCCTGTCGCTACTCGGATTGGCAAAAAAAATACGTTTATGCTTTCTGGGATGATATGTGCCGTTTTGTGCATGCTGTTTTTCTTTTTGCCACCCGAGCAAATTGAGGTCATTTTTTTAATCAATATATTAATAGGCATTTTTTCTGCCATTGCTTTTCCGCTAATTTGGGCGATGTACGGGGATAATTAATCAATTTTTAATAATTCTGCTATTCTAAATTTCTGAAACACTAAATCCGCTTGGCTTTCTTCACCTTTTCTGCACCAAATCTACTCGGTCGTACAGCTAATCTTCAAACTTTTTTAGCTTTTCTTTTAATTTTTGATATATTACTCAATATCTTCACCCTAAGTAATTTATACTCATTAGTAAAAGTGTTTTGGGTTTGTTTAGGAACTCCCAAAGTAAAGCTTAGACCTTTTAATTTACGAACGATTATTATCCGGTAAATTTAGATAATATCATGAAAAAATATTTCCAACTATTATTACTAGTCCTACTGACGAGCATTACTTTGTCTATGATAAATGACCGTCCCGCTATTATTTTTATTGAAGCAGAGAGTTTTGAAAATTTAGGAGGGTGGAAAATAGACCAACAATCTATGGATGTAATGGGTTCTGCTTATGTGCTGGCTCATGGACTTGGAAAGCCAGTTGCGGATGCTGTCACTACTGTCCAAATACCTTTGGCTGGAAAATATCGCATTTGGGTTCGTACTCGGGACTGGACTGCTCCTTGGCAGGTAACAGGTAAACCGGGGCGATTTCAATTGTCTATCAATGATAAATTTTTGGATTATACCTTGGGTACACAAGGGTCAAATTGGCATTGGCAAGACGGAGGTTTGATTCGGCTTAAAAAGGGAAAAGCCAAACTCCAATTGCATGATTTGACCGGGTTTAATGGTCGCTGTGATGCGATTGTTCTCACAAAAAGCAAACAGTTTCAGCCGCCTAATGAACAAGAAGCACTAGCAAAATTTAGACAAAAACACCTTGGTTTATCGAAGCAGCCTGAAAATGCTGGAGCTTATGACTTAGTCGTAGTAGGCGGTGGAATGGCTGGAATTTGTACTGCTGTTAGTGCAGCTAGATTAGGATGTAAAGTGGCGCTAGTCCAAAACCGTCCTGTATTAGGGGGGAATAATAGCTCGGAAGTGAGAGTTGGTTTGTCTGGCTTGATTTACCAAAAACCATATACCAATCTTGGTTCCTTAGTCGATGAGATAGGAGGTGTTGGGCATTGGACACTTTGGGAAGCACAACAAGATTCTAATGCTATAAGAAGTCAAAAAATCTTGGATGTTATCCGCAAGAATCCTGAGAAAACGGAGCATAATGCGGGGCCAGCATCCAACTATGCAGATAATAAAAAATTGCAAGTTGTACAGGGAGAAAAAAATCTGACTTTGTTTCTAAACACCCATATATTTGATGCAGAAACAGTAGATGGACGAATCCAATCAGTCACAGGTAGAAGTATTGTGACAGGTAAAACATATCAATTAAAAGGAAAATTATTTGCCGATTGTACGGGCGACGGAAATCTTGGATATTTAGCGGATGCCGATTTTAGAATGGGGAGAGAAGCAAAATCGGAAACTGGAGAGCCGAGGGCACCCCAAGTCGCAGACCAACTGGTAATGGGGACCTCCGTTCAATGGAATTCTGCCGAAAAAGAGATAGGTACTCCATTCCCTGATACTAGGTCTTGGGCAGTCAATTTTGATGAAAATACGGCTGCTAAAAGTGTAAAAGGAGATTGGGATTGGGAAACAGGCGCTAATAGGAATCAGATATCCGAAATTGAACAAATCCGAGACTATGGGTTGCGAGTAGTTTTTGGAAATTGGGACTTTGTTAAAAACCATAGCGAAAATAAAGCTCAATTTGCCAATCGGGCACTAACATGGGTCGCCTATATTGGAGGTAAACGAGAATCTCGGCGACTAATGGGAGATATTATACTAAAAGAGCAGGATATTTTGGAAGGCAAAAAATTCCCTGATGGAACTTTTACAACAACTTGGGATATCGACCTTCATTTCCCCGAACGTAGGAATGGATTTACAGGCGAGCCTTTTCAATCTCGAGCAGATATGCGAGAAATTGAGCCTTATCAAGTTCCTTATCGTTGTTTATATGTTCGGAATTTGGATAATCTATTTATGGCAGGTCGGAATATTAGTGTTACCCATGTTGCTTTAGGGACCATTAGAGTTCAACGCACAACGGGCATGATGGGAGAAGTCATTGGCATGGCTGCGGCTATCTGTAAAAAACAGGATGTTTTTCCGAGAGATATTTATACAGACCATTTCCCAGAACTCATTAAATTAATGGAAAAAGGTATAGGAAATCCAAAATGGTAAGAGACTTTATTCCAAAAAGCTTAGAGTTTCCAGAACTTGGAGTTCTACTGATACCCCACAGAATGAAATACTGAAAAAATCGGGTCGGAGCGATGCTCCTTTGTGCCAATTTTACTACTTTTTCCTACAGGCAGGGTCAGAGCGATGCTCTTTTGGACAAATTTTCCTGAAAATGGAAGCTATACTTAGGGGCATCGCCTCGAAACCGTCTGTAGATTCAATGATTTTCACAAATTCCTCAAAGGAGCGTAGCTTCGGCACTTCTAATCCTATTCTGTGGGTAATGGATAGAACTTGGAGTTCTGGAAGCTCTTTCTATAAGACTTATTTTAGAATAAATACTAATGAATAAAATGATATGGAAGGTGCTATTTCTTGTAGGAATAATGACAGCATTATTATCTTTTTCTACTTATCAGCAGCAGCTTTCCACAGAAAGAAAACTAGCCTTTCGGTATACGACGAATGAAGGCCTAGTGGTTTGCGCAAGAAGTTAGCGGCAGTTAATATTCTTCAATTTCTTTC
>JAFMDF010000088.1 GCA_017857395.1 Bacteroidota bacterium
GATTTTTCTTGTAAAAAGTTGGGGAACTTTTTAGCCTCGTTTGCACAGCCTAACCCTAACAGTTACGGATGCGGTGAATTGCGAAGTGGTTAAATCAGCCACCATCCTTACTAGAGATAAAGACGGAGATGGTTATTTTACAGGATGTGCTACCTTTCCAGCAAGCGCTTTATTAGCTGACTGTGATGACAATGATAAGACGGTATTTCCAGGAGCACCTGAAGTTTGCGATGATAAAGATAATGATTGTAATGGAAAAATAGATGAGATTATGATAAATGGAAAGCCTTGCTCTTCTCAAGTGCTAATTCCTACGATGAGTGAATGGGAATTATTAATTTTTGGTTTATTAATACTTAATTTGGGAATAATGGGTGTTTACTATAAAAGTCGTTTAGAAAAAGTATAAACTATTTTGACAGTAAAAATATATTACATTTCGTACCTAAAGGTACGGTAAAACCAAGCTGATTCTACCGACCTAAAGCCACTAAAGCTGTTAATTTTTCGGAATTGGTTTCAAACGACTTTATCTATCAGCGAACAATAATCAACTTCCTTGTAATCAATTCTCGTTCTTTTTTCAATACGATATGATAAACGCCATAGGCTAAGTTATTGGGTAGAAAATTCACTTCATGGTTGCCTGATTCGTAGTAATTTCCGTTGATTAAGTGGCGCACCAATCCTCCTTGAGCGTCATAAATCGCTAAATGAATATTGGAGGCATCCCCTAGTTTAAAAGAAATTGTGGTAATACCTGAGGTTGGATTAGGAGCAATTTTCAATTCGTCTATGATAGGTAATACGGACGCTGCATTTTCTACTGCTATTCGTGAAGTCGCCTGTTCTTCTAAGCTTACGCTGATACAAGGGTCAATTTTGGCTAAAAAGGTACTCGCCGCCTTAGCATGAAAACCAGCTTCTAGCACAATACTGGTACCTGCTCTCAATTCTACATTGGTTCCTGCTGCTACTGTTCCTGAAGCATTAATTTGTTCCGCCTGTCTGTGAATTCCTTCTGGCAGTACTCCGTCCAGATTAAAGGAGATACCACAGGTAGGTTCATGTGTTCTAACAAGATTGAGACTAATATTAGAAGCCCTACAATTATCAGGGGAAATAAGGGTCAATAAAATATTAAAAGGCCCCGTTCCTGTAAAAATATGTTGGGCAATCATATCCGAAGACATCTGACCATCTCCAAAATCCCAAACATACTCATAATTCGCAATTTGAGTGGCAGGTGTAAAAGTGACCATTTGAGTATTAATTTCTGGGGTTATATCGCTCACTGCAAAACCAGCACTTCCTACGGAACTTATGACGATTGGGACATTTGTAAAATTGGATTGGCAAACACCATTGATTACAGCCACCGCTTTGATGGTTGCGGTCTCCTGACGGTTGTTTAATATTAACCGATTGCCTGCACCTAATTCTGTTCCTTCCACATCAAACCATTTGAATTCAGCGTCTGCCGCTGGTGAAGAAGCAATTAATGCGATAGATTCCCCAAGACAAATTGGGTCTGCTGCGCCAATTACCGTAGGCGCTATAATATCATTACTTTGATTAATGATTTCAATCGTTTTAATCACTGGGACATTGCGAGCATCTGTAATACTAACGGTATAACTTCCAGGCAAAAGTCCTTCTACATAATTACCCGTTTCATTGACATCATGGCTCCATTTATAGGTTGGTGTAAATGCACCAATTGGCGTAACCTCAATCGTACCACTATCATCCGTTGCACAAAAAACATCTTGTTTTTGAATGGTTGTCGTAAACAAAGCAATTTCTATTAAGTAAGGAGCTGCAAATTGCCCAAATCCAATACTACCAATGTCATTCATGCCCAAATTCAAGGAAATGGTCTCGCTAACTTCATAAACAGCGTTTTCTGCTGCGTTAAAATAGTAAAGTATATAATCCTCCGCTGCTTCCATACCGCCAATCATGAAACTAACTTCAGGACGATTCATCGCAGAAACCAGTTGAATTGCTCCAACTCCTCTCAAATCATTCCCAACAAAAGCGGCTACTTTATCATTGGCATTATTAGTAATAAGCCCATTAAAGGACACTTCTGCTACCAAAGGAAGATTGAATTCATAATTAAAGCTAGTCAAATTCCAAGTAGATGCATCCATTGGGTCTGCATTAGACCTTGCTCCTGCAATTATTTCGGTGGTTTCTTCTGTAAATAAATCACCTTCTACATATTTAAGTACCCCTCCAATGGCATTATTGATTTGAACCTTATAAGCCTCATTAGGCATTACTGTGGTTAAAGAACCCGTCCAATTTGAAGTAGCCGTACTATATTGAGCCGAAGCCGTAGTATTATCTTGTCGAACTGTTTTAATTAAATCTTGATTAGAAATAGTAGAAATATTAATACCCGATTCAAGGTTATTGGCATATTGCAAAGGATAACCTACCCAATTCCATCCCTTCTCCACTTGAATATTTTGTGGATTGGCATTGCTCCCTGATACTCTTAGCGTATCTGGTCCGTTTTGTAGATAAATTAGGTATCCTTCATTTGGTGTTAATTCCATTAAAGCTTGATCGCCCATAGCTATCCACCCCACTCCATCTATATATTGAGCAAATTTATCCTGCGTTTTAATTTGGTCTCCATCGCTTAGTTTTTTAAGGGATTTTAACCAATTATCAACCCTATTATCCGATAAAGTACTATTGATAGAAAACCATGTCCATCCTTGATTTAATGGAATGTATCTGGCCTCGTCTTTAGCCCCATCAATTTCTAAAATATTTGGAAGCGCAGTTGTACCAATAATGGTGTCGGCTACAAATGGAATTCTTGCTACTGGAAAGGCATTATATTCCTTTCCTTGGCTGGCATCCCAAACTCTAAATTCCAACCTCGCTCGCTCATCAACAGGATTTCCACGAATGGTTAGATAAGCCACATTAAACATTCCTACATTTTCAATATTTCCGACTCCTCGAAGGGTATCATTTAACCAAACACTAATGACATCAAACTTATCATAACTTAATAAATTATCGCCAAAATGAAAATTACTGACCATCATCATCTCCTCCGTATAATTATCGGCTACCAACCATTTAGGGGCCTCTTCATATACCCTTAAGTTGATAGTAATTGTTGGTTTTCTAATTTGACCAGCAACGGTTATTTGTATCGTATCCGAGTACGCTCCAATTTCAAGATTGAGCGTATTGATATCCAATGATAAAGTAGCTCCAACATCAGTAATATCAAGTGTATTAGGAAAATTCAACCAACTTGAATTTTTAATAGTATTTAAAGTACTCAAAACTAACATATCCGTAGTATTGAATAAAGCAACATCAAGCGTTTGGACTGTCCCTTTATACATTTCGAGATTTATCACTCGTTCCTTAACATATATTGGGTGGGTCACTACCGCAAAAGTCCATCGAACAGTTGGTGCAATATTTCCACTTTCATTCCTAGCATTAGCTATACTCGCCACTAAAGAATCCCCATCAAAAGTGCTCATATCGGCGATTGTTGTGATCACCAATTCATTATTAATACAGACAATATTAGCTGGTACTTCCATTCCAGTAGACTGTAGGGTTAAGGAGAAATTGTCTGCAATAAAATCAGGGTCGTCAAATAAAGTACAATCCATATTTTTATTAAAAACAACCGCAATTTCATCGCCTGTTGTCCATATTCCATCAGACGGCTCAGGTGTCCCCAATAATTGTACTTGCGAACGATTAATCGTTCCAGAAACAACATTGGAATAAGTAATGACTTCTATATCTCCACAAGTAGCAATTGCTCTAATTTCATAATCGCCATCGGGAACGTTTTCATTCGTAATATCCCACACATAATAATAGATAGGGGTTCGTCCTGTTAGCCCAAAATTCTCCTCATTATGTGTATTTAGTTCTGCTTTGGTGATGGTAGAATTGTCCATTTCTACCCATGCCTCTCCAAATCCAAGTCTTCGATATTGAAAGCGAACATCTGTTAAATTGGCATTACTTGGATCATAATCTCGAATACCAATCCTTAATTCTTCAGCATCTCCATTTATATTTTTATGAATGACCCAGTTTGGTTCTGGTTCAACAATCGTGATAGGGCTGCATGGAGATAGGAATTGCGCACTCACATATACTGTGTCCCTTAACCCTGCGAAAATAGAAGAACTACCATCTAGACAAGTTGGCCAAGCAATAATCCTAATACTATCATGGGCATAGCTTACTAAACCACGTTCTAAGGTCATTGGTAATACTAGCGGTTCAAAGGAAGGATTATCCAAAAAATTAACATTCCCCAAAAATTGACTACCTATGCGCAAAAACGCCCCATTTTTATTGCTAGCATTATCTAAATAAACATTGATATCCCTAGCTTCTCCAAAACTATTTTTGTTAGTAATTTGTAAATAAAAAACGGCTGGATCAGTTGCTGGTACATTGTATAAAGCTTGACTTTTGCCATAAGAGGCTAAGGTAGTAGGATTCACTAATTGTATATCTACGGCATCTCTTGCTATGGCAACCAAAGGTTGTTCTACAGGGCAACTAGTTCTACCACCAATTAGGGCAAAATAAGGCGTATGGTTCTGAGCAGGTCCTTGAATAATAGTGGTACTAAATTGGTCTCCAATATCATTGTCCGATAAAGTATAACTAATCCCAACAGTTTTGGCTTCTGTGATGGAGCGGTCTTCTGAAAAAGTATAATTTGTCTTTATTGTTGCACCTATTTTGATATCGCTTTCTGTTACGCTTTCAATTGTTGCCAACGCAAAGCTACCAAATACGACCTGCTTTTCGAATCCAAACAAGACCCCTCCAGAAACCTCACTATCCATATAAAAAGAATTAGAATAAGCCCTTCTGGAGGCAGTTGAGGCATTTATGCTTTTAGTAATACTCGTACCACCAGCAAAAGTGATATTTTCTGCCATTGCCCCAAATTGTGCATCATAAGCCGCATCTACATAAGCGCCAGTTTCGGTTAATTTATCTCTCGTAAAGCGATACGTACTTAATACGCCAGCGTCTAATGGGTCATTTTCTAATTTACGAATAGCGGTATTTGCTTTATTATATAAATCCATTAACGCTTGATTCCATACAGCCTCCTTATTAAAGGTAGTAAACTTTTCGTTTTCACAATCATAAGTACCAACCTTCGGACAAAACTCGCATTGCCAAGCCTTAATGTCGACATTGACTGTTGGGGTTTCAGGTCTTCTTCTATTGGTACATAACACATAGTGTGGAAGTGTTTTTTCTTCATGATACAGCAATACCTCTTTCCAATTATCTCGATAAGAGGTAAATTTTCCTATAGCATCTTCTTTTTTTAATTGTTTTCCATCAGCTCCCTCAATCAATCTTTTTCCGCTCTTAATTTCCTCAATATTCACCTCTAATTCGGCAATGATAGCTTTTAATTGCCCAACAGTATAAATCCAAGTAGTCGCTATTTTTGTTGGGGTAAAACCTACCTTTTGTTGGCTTTTAATGGTACAAGTCGTGTTATCATAATCAAAGATTTGTTGGATACCGTACTGTAGTGCCATCCCTACTCCTACTATCACATCTGCATCGGGGCCAGTTTTAGCGGCCGAAGTTGATAAAGTTTGAGTAGTCGTTAAGGAATAGGCCCAATCTCTACTTTGTCCACCATTGCCCCCAAAACCCACAGAAACCGCACCAAATACACCCTGACCAAAAAGTGTCGTCCCCGTTTCAGCAAAGGCCGCACCATAAGCTCCTCCATTTTCATTGATAGCAATTGTTTTACTAATAGTAGTGCCTGTTTCTATAGAACTGGAACTCCCATCACCTGGAGGGTCTCTTAAAATAAACAGCGGTAATTGAACGTCTCCATTGTCTGAACCTGATTGAACGATGACGTCATTTCCCGGTAAATTGATGGTTCCTTTCACAAAAACAGGTTGATTCAATCGACCTTGAAATTTCCCTCCTGCTGAAAAATAATCTACCGTAATTGTCCATAAATAGGGTTGAACAGCATTCGGATTCCCTCCTTTAAAACTATAAGCAGGAAAAGTACCTAGCATTGCATCATAATAAATAATGGTGTCTTTTTTCTGCGCTCCTGGATTGCTAATTTTTAAATAGCCCTCTTGGACGGTACAAACTCCTGTTTCGTGTGTTTCCTTTACTTGAAAAGTGTACCTATAATCTTTTCCTTGTTCAACAACTCCTGCATCTTGATTGTCTAGGCATAAGTAAGTAAGTCCATTAGTAATACTGATTGTAGGAGGGCGATGGAAGGTAAATTTACGCTGGGTCAACTCCGCTAATCGCTGAGTAGAAACCACTCTTGCGCTATCCCGATGTAAGTTGAATAAATTTATTTTTTGGGGTTTAAATCGGAAATAGTCCAATACTAAAAGATTCCTTTGTGTTGGATTATCTACATCTTCCACCTTAATATTAAAATCCAAAGCAGGCAGGTTAACAATTACTTTTCCGTTATTATTAATCGTATAATGCAACTCATCATAACAACCGTCTGTGGAGGTTATGCGTAATCCAAAGGCATCCGCAGAAATAGGCAATTCACAAGCATCCTGCACAATTAATTCTACTGGATAAGTCAATTGGTCTATAAAATTCAATTCTGTGCTAATCGGAAAATCAGTAAAATTATTATAAAGTTGAGTCCTCGGTTGAAAATCATAGAATAAGGTATCTGGATTGAAACTACTGCCAATGATTCTAATACTATCAATTTCTATTAAAATGGCTGATAGGTTTGGTAAATTAGGGTCAATAACCAAATTATACATTCCTTCACTATTGGTCATCACTTCCTTTTCGGTATTAGGCGTGCCATCATCAAACTTAGTGATTGATTTTACTACGATACTATCTAAACCACAAGTAGTATTGGCTTGTTTGACCAATCCAGATATGACATAGGCTGTTTTATCAAAAAACAATAAATTTTGTAAGCTATTATTCTGAGCTGATAAAATTGAAACTATATTGTTATCAACAAATTCATGGTCGTCTAAGGCAGCATTAATGGTAAAATCAATGGGGTCTTCTCCTATTAAAAGTCCAGCTAAAGAAAAATTACCTGCTTGGTCGGTGATGTCCGTATAGCTATAATATTCTCCTTCTATCATTGCTGATGCAGTAATCTTGACTCCGCTAACGGGCACATTACCAGAAAAGGTTTTGACACTTCCTGAAATCTCTCCATTACCTTTTCTGTAGCCTTCGTCTGCCTTACTAAAACCCAGCAAACCATCCTCCCAAACAGATTCTACAGTATAGATATAGTCTTTACCAGGAATCCCATCGGTGTCATTAATAAAATTATCGGTTGGACTGGCAGAGGCCATTAATGAACCATCTCTATAAATATTAAATCCTCGTATTAAATCGAGATTCCCAACATACGTCCAATCAACCCGAGTCCTAGTTTGAAATGTACCATCCGATGCACTAACCGAAGTTATCATAGAATCAATAGGAAATTGATAAGCAGCACCTTTAAAATTATTATAAAAATCGTCTCCTACGACTACAAACTTGGAAGAAATACCCACACTAGTTCCATATTTAGAAGTGAGCGGTAAAACATTTTGAGTAGGTACAAGGGAACGAACAAAAGACCAAGTATTATTTAATTTTTTAAATAAATGAGCATTTCCTCCATTTACAACATCACTTGCGCCAATAACCGCATAGTCTTTATGGATACTAATAGACATACCAAAAAAGTTTTTGGTAATTGTGTTTGGAGAGAAAATCGGTGCTTTTGCGACCCAAGTTGTACCTTCCAACTGGTAAGTATAAACTTTTCCTGTTTCTACCATCCCATTTAATCCGTTATTAGCACCAACCATTATCTGGTTATCTTCTAGACTAACACTTATGCCTATTTGTTCATTGGTAATTGGAATAGGCGTAATTTGAGTCATATTTCCCCATGTGTTCCCTTCCCTTTTATACACAAAGGCTGCTCCTCCCCCATTTAGTGGGGTACTAGATTTATGGTTTAAGTCTCCAATCACTAAATAATCCGTACTTATATCGACCGCATATCCTAAATCTCTAGAATTCGCTATTCCTGGACCATTTATAGGCGCATTAAATTCATAATTACTGCCATTATATTTTAGTAAAACGCCTAATCCTTTTAAATTCCCTGAGGTAGAATTTGCTCCATCTGGTACACCAATCAATACCCAATCACCTTTGATGGCAACAGCATGTCCTATCCTAGCAGTTAGGCCATAAAGCGTAGAACTGAAAACACCTTTTTCTATCCAGCTATCATCAACTAAATGATAAATAAACGCTAGCCCTTGATTGGAAGTCCAAGCAGGTGCACCAACAACCATTCGACCATTATCTATATCTATTGCTTGACCAAATCGAGAGTCTGGCAATCCTGATAGCGAATTACCTTGAATCCAGCGTTTACCATCAAATTTATATAAAATAACTATTCCAGTATTATCCATAAAACCGGGGATACCTATTGCCATCCAATTACCATCTATGGCTACACTATAGCCCGCATTATCACTTGCCCGAAATCCATCTGTCACTTTTTCACCAGCCTTATCTATCAGTACAGAGCCATAATCTACAATACTATAATCAGAATTGTATTTGACGCCGTTAATTCTTTTAAACGCTCGGATTCTATAGAAATAACCATTAGCAACAGGAAGTGTCACGGCATTAATTACATCACTATAAAACCGTTGCCCTGCGTCCAATGTTTTAAGTAAAGTGAAAGTAGCATCTGGCTGTCCTTCTCGCTTACGCTCTATTTCGAAACTATCAATAGCTATTGCCCTATTATAAACATAAGAAATATCAATCGTATTAAAAGATGTCAATTGGGATACCTCAAAATGTTCTGGTGCTGGTATTTTTGGGGACAATATAGGACTAGCTAATTTATTGATAGAAGAAGTATAAGTAATACCTTCTCGTTTTGAAAATGCAGCTACTCCGTAATAATAATTAGTCTGAGGAAGAAAATTATAATCATCGTAAGTAATGGTTTGATTTAATACATAATCTTCCTTTAAGGTTGCGATAATATCTCCTATCACTATGTTAGGAGTCGTACTTCTATAAACATAAAAGCCATCAACAGCATCAGAGAGATATCGAAATCTAATGACACTTTTATTAAAACCAAAAACAGCGTGGAAATAATAGGGCGTAGATAAATCAGGGAAATTAGCGGGAACTTGTACTGGAAGAGATTGAAATTCAACACCTTCTCTTTCCAAAACGGCGATAACCTTATAGGTATGTTGTCCATTGGGTGTTCCTTCAAAATCTTGATAGTTATGTACTCCACAAGGCAAATTAGCTATCAATTCGGCATCTCTATAGATGATGAATCCTTTGCAATTATCATCGCTATAAGACCAATTTAGTCCCACATAGTTTAATGGATAATTTGCTTCCGCACCATCTTTCTTTAAAGCAACAATTGAAAGCGGCGTACTAGCACTCAAATTTTGTACCTTTTTTATTGCAGGA
The DNA here is from genome assembly GCA_017857395.1 of Bacteroidota bacterium. Classification (GTDB taxonomy): domain Bacteria; phylum Bacteroidota; class Bacteroidia; order Chitinophagales; family Saprospiraceae; genus JAFMDF01. The sequence continues at coordinate 9,553 of JAFMDF010000088.1, forward strand.
TAGCTTAGTTGTAAATGAATTGGTGCTGCTGAATAAATCGTTCCTGCTCTAACTTTTTTTGCCGTTATGGTATAGGTATAGAGTTGTCCAGGAACGCCCGTATCATCGGTAAATTGTAGTAATTCCCCTGCCTCAACAAGCCCAATTAGCTCTCTATCTCGAAGAATTTCATAATGAATCCCTTCCTCACATGAATGACTCCAAAAAAGGCTTAACTCATTCGCTACCAGAGAGGCGGTAGCATATAAAGCGGCAGCAGGTTGTATAATTGGAATAAAAATATACGCTGTATTATTTTCACTATAATCCCTTCCTGTTTTGGTATCCGTATAGGTTCTAATACTATAAGTTTGAAACACGCCTGGGCTACCCAAAGTATCGGTATAAATCATTGGCTGCCCTTTTTTTATCAAAGCAATTGGTTTTAGCCCTCTAAAAATTTCAAATCCGTCGTAGTTATTATTGGTATTCGACCACTTTAGTCTTGCACCATTTTCACAGGGTAGACCGACAACTTCGAAATGACTCACGCTTGCCATAGATACCGTATCTAATAAAGGAGGTTCAAAATTATTTTCAAAGTTAACTACGTATTCCGTTGAACCATCAGCGGTTATTGTTTTAAGGTCCGTTTCAAAATTAGCATTAGCCGCAGTCGCGCGAACCCTTACATTTGTACCAATTTGAACATCGTCCACCTGATAATAACCCGTAGCGTCCGTATAGGTCAATTTAAAATTGAGGCCTTCAACAATTATTCTTGTCCCTTTTATTCCTTGTTTATTAATAGCGGAAGTAACCATTCCGCTTACCCGTTTTCCAGTTAATCGTTTTCCATTATCGCCTTTATATTTTGATTCATTATCCGGATTTTCCTTTTCCCCTGTGTAAGCATAAATTTGATAAAAATAAGTTCTTCCGGGTTGAGCGGTCAAATCATAAAAAGTACTTTCACCCACGCCTACTGTATCAAGTAGAATTCCGTCTCTTAAAATCTGGAAATTGGCCAACACAAACGAAGGATACTCCCAAGTCAATTCTACTTTTTTAGGATATATTTCGGATGCATTGAAAGAGGTAATATCTATAAGGCTATTTGTTGTAAATGTAGGGGAGGTCAATCTGTCAATAGGGCTAGAATAATAATGCTGTCCCTTAATAATCCGATAAGATTTAACTTCATAAAGTTTGTCCAAGGTATGATAAGCTGCTACTGTAATTTTATCGACGTCTGAAGCAACCGAATCAATCAATTCGTTTTGTCGAAAAATACCATAACCATCAATGTTCTCAAAATCATTAGGACGATTCCATTGTAGCGATATTGAATAACTAGGATTGCCCCATTGTAGGTTACTAGGTGGAGAAACAGAAGGAAAGGTCTGATTGACTTCTTCAGCAATAGAAGTCACCATACAGTCGGGTAATTGCTTAAAGGTAAATACCTGATAATCATAATTCATTTCAGGGATACCCGTAAAATCTGTAAAAACTGTTGGAAATCCCTTGTAAATAATCGTAGAATCTCCATCACTTCTTCTAATCAAAAAACCAGAATAATTATAATCCGGATGTAAAATAGCCGCTGCATCCCAGGCAAGATGTACTCTATCTGCTCCAAGGGTAGCTATTGGATTGATGATAGCAGGCAAAGCAGGATAAGTGATGGACATCGATGCTAAAGAACTCGCATCATAATCTACTCCCTCTATGGTTTTAAAAGATGATACTTCATAAGTATAAGACCTATCGGCTACACCCGTCCAATCCTTAAATTCGGTCGTTGCAGGGTCAAGGGTCGCCAATTCTTCTTTCCCTTCGGCTGAATGTCGGAATATTTTTACCCCAGTAACATTAGTCGTAGGATTTTGCCAATTAAGGCGAATCAATCCATTAGTTGATTCCGAAGTAGCTATTAAATTGGCAGCGGTAGCCACCGAAGGAAATCTGGCAGTTACCGTTTGACTGGCCTTAGATAATTGGTCATTTTGTAGCGTAAATAAGGTAATTTCATAAGTATATAACTGTTCAGGAACGCCCGTTTGGTCTATAAATTCAAATGGGTTGGCATCATTATTAGCTGCTGCTGTCACTAATACTTCCGTACCTCTTCGAATATTCAGAAACGTTGGAAAATTGCTTGCGGAAAAATCTACCTTAAAGGATAAAGCATTTTGGGTGGCTAAGGTGTCTATTTTGATGTTATCAATAGACAAAATAGCATTTCCTTCTTCGTAACTTTCTTCTTGTTGAAAATTAATTTCAGCAATTGGATTTAATAAATTTAAGGTGGCTTCTACACTTGGCAAAAGAAATGTTTTTCCATCTTTGCTTATAGAAACCGTAAAATCGGTTTGTGTCCCATAAAAAATAGCATCGAATTCATAATAACCCGATGCGGAACTGGTCATGGAGGTAGAAATCGGATTGCCATTCACCGTACCAGAAAGCGTAATGGTAGCACCTTGAACTGGGAAGTCATCTATTTTAGTCGTTACTTTCCCATTAATTTTTCCGTTAGCAGTAATATAGCCTTTATCATAATCACTCGTCAAAATTTTTGAATTATTCAGCAAACGCAATTCGTAATTAATAGTGTCTCCCGGAATGATATTAACACCCGACAATTCGTAGCTTGTTCCAGAAGATGGAATTGTTTGTATTAAAGATTCATTTCCCCAAATTTGTAACATATTTGCCACATCGCTCACATCTTCCCAATTCAAAACTACTTTATCTCCAAAAGTACCGTCTGAGGCAGTAAAATCAATTGCCCGAGTACTCCCCATATCACAGATTTGGGGATAAGCCGTTGCTAATGTTTGAGAATAAATTTCTATGCAATAATCATAACTTTCACCATTATTCACCGCATCTTTATACCGATAATTACTGCCTACTGCCTGAGTCGCATCTATAATCGTCAAAAGCTCATTCGCTCTATAAATTCGAAATTCATCTGCTAAATAGGAGTTCGATTGCCAAGTCAATTCGATGCTATCTATGGGAAGTGGATTTGATGCCAGAAAAGATTCAAATCCTTGATAAGGCAAAGTAAATTCACTAAATTCATGTTGATAAAGTAGTTGTCCAAGTCCTACATTGAAAACATTTAACACATAATTCACCGTTTTATCAGGTCCTACATGATGGCGATAAACATGGTCGAAAGTTGTATTTCTTACATCAATATCCGTTAGTATTTTTCCAAAAAGTTCTTCCCCGTCTCCCAATAATTGCACATAAACACTATTGGGATAAGGCGAACCATTATCTGTCAAACAAGTATTGACATTTAAACTCCAATCAATATCAATATAAGCATCATTCCCTCCAACCGCATGTACTTGCGGGTCTAAAGTCATGACAATTGTCCTTAGATTGGAATCATCTTGAAAAGCTACAAAAGGTTGGTCATTATTATCAATCGCCAAGCTTTGATGAAAAGCCACATTTGGAGAAAACCCTGATACACCTACAGTACTCCAGATGCCATCAAACTTCATCACCGTAGTTTTGAATCCATTTGCAAGGTCAAAGTAAGCTACATAAAGTTCATTTTGAGTATTAATAGCCAAATTTAAAAACCTAGCTTCTCCATCTGAAAAGTAAACATCTCCTTCCCCTACCCAGACCCAACCAGTCGGGAATTCTGGACTAATGCCTACAAATTTTTGAACCGTTCCTTTCCCATTGTTAAAAATTTCTGAATAAGCTAAGTAGGGAATATTATTATTATCAATCGCTAAACTCTGAAAGGCAGTAACACCACCTGCTACAAAACTTCTCACTCCGACTAATTCCCAAGTGCTACCATTAAATTTCTTAACCGTTGAGGAATTTGGATTAAATCCTTCTGGAGAATCTTGATAAGCGACATAGGGTACATTATTATTATCAATCGCTAAACTCTGGTAGGCCGACTCAGCAAAAGAAAACCCTTTGGTCCCCAGCACTTCCCAACTACTGCTATTAAATTTCATTACGGTTGTCTTCGTATCATTTGCTCCATCTTGATAGGCTACATAAGGCACATTATTTCCATCTATAGCTAAACTTATAAATTTCGAAGATCCATCAGAAAATCCTACGGCACCTACCACTTCCCAATTGGAACCATTAAACTTCATCACCGTTGCTTTTTGATCATTAAAAGAATCCTCATAAGCGACATAAGGTACATTATTCCCATCTATAGCTAAACTTTGACTCGATATATTACCAGCAGAAAAACCAGCTTGGCCCACTAATTCCCAATCCATTCCATTATACTTCATCACCGTGGCTTTGCTACCATTAACCCCATCGCTATATGCTACATATTTCACATTATTTCCATCTATAGCTAAACTTGGATTTTCTTCCCTTCCAAGAGATAAATCAGTCGTTCCTATGGTTTCCCATTGAGCGCAGTTAGTTTGAGTATGAACGGAAAGAATACTGCACAGACTCCATAACAGACAAAGCAAGCTTTTTTTAGAAAATAATCGCATCGTCAAATTATCAGCATACGATTCTTTAACAGGCATTATTTTTTGGCTATTTGGGAGTAACGGTAAAAGGTTAAAAACAAATTTGCTCATCATAGATTGATATTGATGCTAGTGATTTTGGGGCATTATAAATGCTCTTTTTAATTAATTTAAGTTGATTGGCTTCAACAAAAATTGGTCTTATAGAATAGCTACTGAATGGTTAGTCGAAATAAAAAAAGAAAGGTCGCTAGGAAAGGAAAAAAAATGTTGGAAAGGGGGTTTTATTAGCTTACCGCACTAAATAGTTGTAGATTGTATTAAATTCCTACTTATATGATAAGTTACCTTAAAAAATTTAAATCAATAAAATCTGCCTCCCATCCAAAAAAAATAATTTTGGGGCTATTATTATTAGCGCCCTTCCTTTCTTATGCTCAAGTTTCCATAGATTCGGAAGTGGAAGCTTTACGGGCACGTTATGATAAAACAATACAAGCTTTTGAATACGAACCCAAAAAATGTATTCCTATTTATCAAGAATTAGCGCCCCAATTTGAGAAAAAGCAAGACTGGATTTATTATTACAAATGCTTGATAGAAACTGCTTGGGCATTAGACTTTGGCGGAAACAACCCACAAGCACTTCAAGCAATAGAAACGACCATCCAAGATTATTATACCCGGCAACCTACAAATTATCACCAAGGAAAACTGGCGGATGCCATTTTTATCAAAGGAATTATTTTATCGAGCGCTGATCGCTTTGATGAAGCAATTTCCTCTTTTAAAAAAGCTTATGAAAGCTATGCTTTATTGGAAGAAGGAGATGCTGGATTTGAAGCTAAGGAGAAAAGATTTTCATTTTGTTTTAATAATATTTCTAAGGAGTATATAGGCAAACGAGATTTTTCAAAAGCCTTAGATTACCTTGAAAAAGCAATTGATATTAAAATTAAGATATTAGGGACTACTGATAAAAGTACCCTCCGTTCCATTCGTTCTAAAGGAGAAATATATATTGAACTTGGCTATTTTAATCAGGCTTTGGACATTCTAGAACAAGTCCTAGTTGAATTTGAAAAAGCAAATGAGGCAGAAGAAATAGCCAAAACCCAAAGGGGAATTTCCCTGATTTATCAAAGAAAAAAAGATTTTACTACCGCCGAAGAATATATCAGAAAATCCATTTCGATATATGATACCTTGGGCGCTCAAAGTTTGAATAATAAAGTTTATTCGCTACATCAAATGGGAAATGTATTGAAAGACGGAGGTAGATATGAGGAGTCTATCAATTGGTTTGAAAAATCTATAGCTTTAAAAAATAAGATTTCTGGAAGCCCAAATTATGATGCTTGTTTTTCTACGTTAAATATTGGAAAAGCCTATGCATACCTTGGGCAATACGAAAAAAGTTTAGCAGTTTATCAACAGGCTTGGGATATGTTTGACCAAGTGCTAGACAAAAAACATCCAAAATATGTAGAATTGTGGTTGAGCATGGGCAACTGTTATTTAGAGGATGGACAGGTGGAAAAAGCCCATCATTTTTTTGAACAATCTTATAAATTGGCAAAGGAAAAAACGCCTAAAAAAAGTTTTGACCGAGTCTTATCCTGCTTAAATTTAGCACGCACTACCCAAGATTTAGACAAAGCATTGCTGCTTTGTCAAGAAGGGTTTTGGGAGTTAAGCAATGACTTTGAGGATAAAAAGGTAACAGAAAATCCACATCCAGCAACGGTCTTTTCAGAATTTTATATGCTCCGATTATTAGAAGAAAAAGCGACTATTTTTCAAAAAAAGCATCAGCAAACACAAGATAAAAACGACCTAGCCTTAGCATTGGCTACTTATCAAGCGGCAAGTGATTTAGTGGATTATGCTCGCCAAAGTTTTTTTACGGAAAGTGCCAAACAGTTCTTAGCCAAACATGCTAGAAACGTTTATGAAAACGGTACGGCGGTAGCTTTTCAGTTATTTGAATTAAGCAAGGATAAAGCATATACAGCAACCGCTTTTCAAATGATGGAAAAAAGTAGAAGTCTGTTATTATTGGAGGCATTGCAAACAGAGGTGGCAGAAAAAATTGCTAAAATACCAGATAGTTTAACCTTTAAAAAACAATCACTCCGAAAAGAATTATTGACCCTAGAAACGCAATTCCAAACTTACAAAAATGAGCCAAGCAAAGCTCAAGCACTCAATGAATCTATTTTTGAGCTAAAAAAGAGACAGCAACTATTTGAGGCAGCATTAGCTAAAAACTACCCAATCATTTCCAAAATACAAAAGGACTTAGAGGTATTGACGCTATCGACTGTTCAACATCAATTATCAGCAAAAGAAACGGTAGTAGAATTTTTAGTAACCGATAATGCCTTGTTTATTTTAAAAATTGAAAAAGATAAAATTGGCTTTTTCCAACACCAAACGATGGAGGATTTAGCTACAAAAACAACTGATTTTATTGGCCTAGTGAATAATACTCAATTAGCGAGCAGGCAAGGCGCAGGACTAGGACTCTTTCAAAAATTCACCGAACAAAGCGCTTTTCTTTACCAAAATATATTAGCAAATGTCTTAGATGGAAGTGAAAATAAATTGATTTTGATTCCCGATAGTTATTTGAACTATTTACCTTTTGAATTATTATTAACCAATAAGAGCTTTGATAAGACAGTCGTCAATTATGTGGATTTACCGTATTTATTAACAACAAGTACCCTCCGCTATTCTTTCTCTGCCAATCTCCAATTTCAAGAATTTATTCCTAAAAACCACAATCATGAAGTTTTAGCTTTTGCGCCAGCATATGAAGGCACAGCAAATCCAATTTTAGCCTCACGGAACGGTTTCTCTGCGCTTTCTCAAACCTCTTTAGAAGTAGAAACCGTCACCAGTTTATTAAAAGGCGTAGCGAAAATAGGTCCGCTCGCCAACGAAAAAAATTTTAAAGCGCTAGCAGCTAATTATGGCATTCTACATTTAGCGATGCACGCCTATACCAACGAAGAGCAGCCCATGCTTTCAGGTTTAATCTTCTCCAAAGAAGATACCGAAGAAGATGGCATCTTGCATGCTTACGAATTATATGGCATAGCACTCAATGCACAGTTAGCGGTATTAAGTGCCTGCAATACAGGAAGTGGAAGATTTGAAAAAGGAGAAGGCGTGATGAGTTTAGCCAGAGGTTTCCGACAAGCGGGTGTACCTAATATTGTCATGAGTTTATGGCAAGCAGATGATAAATCCACTCGAATCATCATGGAACATTTTTATCAGCAATTGAAAAATGGCTTAGCTATGGATGAAGCATTGCGCCAAGCAAAATTGGATTTTTTAAAAAATAATGCCCAAACTTTTCCTCATTATTGGAGTCCATTTGTCTTAATGGGTACGGATGTTCCGCTTACCTTTATTCAATCTAAGCGTTATTGGAAATTTGGAATTGGCACTATTTTGTTATTGGGGTTTTTCTTTTATTATCAAACGAACATTCAATGGGTGCGTGATTTTTTTAGCCAAAGTCTTAAATTTTCGTCAAAATAACTTGTGCGGCTTTCTCTTTAAAATGGCGAGGTTGATTCGCAATTTTCTGAAAAACGGCTTTTGCCCTTTCCACATCACCCATTTTTAAAAAAGCTAAAGCCCGATACCATTCTGCCTCCTGAAAATAAGAACTTTCAGAAGCAACTCGCCCAAAGTTGTCAATTGCTTGCTGAGGTTTATTATCCATTAACTGACTTAATCCTAAATACAATTTACCACGTTCAGGATACGGAAAATCTTTTTGATTAACTAAAGAAATCAATAATTCAATCGATTTTCGATAGTCCTGATTGACATAAGCGGTCATGGCAGCATTCCAATTTTGAGCTTGGGGCGTAGCATTCCGTTCGTTGGTAGGAGCGGCTAATTCAAAATAATCGGCAAATATATCTTCAGCAGACTTGGGCTGTAAATAATTTTGAATAAGGAAAATGGAAGTTATTAATAAAGCGATGGCTGCGGCAATTTGCAGCACTCGTTTTAAAGAAAAGAATTTTGCTTGTTTGTTTTCATGCTTGTTTAAGAGCAGCGCTGCTTTTTTCCTAAGCTGTTCTTTTGCTAGCTTTCGGATGGCGCCTATATCTTTTTGATACAATTCATACGCTTCTCGCAACCCTACATCACTTGCTAACTGATTTTTAAAATCCGATTCTTCAATCTCTCCATTGTGATAACGATTAATAGTTGCTTGATGGTTTTCTTGGCTACTCATTGTCAAAATATTGTTATAAAATAATCAATTCAATTGCATTAACTTTCTCAATTTTTGTAAACATTTATACTTCCTATCTTTTGCCTGCTTACTATTTTTCAACCCTATTCTTTTCGCAATATCTGCCATATTATACCCCCAATATCCCCAATCAATTAGTATTTGTCGGCAAGGTGCTCCAATTAATTTTAAGTATTTTTCCAAGTTGATCATTTCTTCTTTAATCTCCATGGTTCTGGTCGTTGACAACTTGGTATCAACCTGTTCTGGTAATTCTTTTTGGTAATCTATCTTGTTAGTCGAATTTTTTCTAAAAAGGTCGATGCATTTAAAATAAAATATTTTATAAAAATAAGAAGAGAGTTTGCTTTCCTCTTTAAACCTGCCATCAGCGACCTGATCTACTAAATCCATAATAGCATCTGTGAACGCATCCAAGGCAGCATTTTTATTTAAGCCCGTCTTTTTGACAACAGTCGGCACATAATGAATAAAATCAGTCATTATATGAGTCGTAGCCGATTCTCTTAAAGCCCCCCCTTCGGTAAAGGCTTTTATCAATTCCTCATCTGACCACTTAGTTGAGTTACCCATTTTTGTTGGTCTGTAAAAATTAAGTTATGGTTTTTTAGATGGCAGTAATACGTTTATTTAAGGGTAATGTTTAAAAAGGAAATGCAACAAAATCCTTAATTAATGAAAATAGGGCGCTTCGAATATTGTTCCAAAATGATTTTTGCAACAGGAAGGTGGGGCTTTAATCCTTATTAGTGTTAAGAACAGATAGGTAAGTTAAGTTGTTTATTTTTTCGAAAAAATGGACAAGTTTATCCAAAGGAAACCTAGTTGGCCCTTATAATCGGTTGGCCGTATTTTTATGAGGTTGTTTTATATATCCTTGAAAATTTAATAGCTAAGAATCAATCCATTAAGTTGCAGAGGCCTAGGTTCTCAATACAGGTCAGGAGACCTGCGGTTAGTCATTTCTAATCTGGAGGCTAGAAACATCAAGTGCCGATATTCCTAGTCTCCAGATTGGGAAGGAGTATCTGGTCGTCCCCTGACGACCGTGTATTGAGAATTTACACGAGGCAGAAAAAACAACCCCATAACATAATCAATCAACCTATCATCCAACTAGAAAAGTTTTCCAAAAAAGCTTAATTAATTATTACGCTAATGCTTTTCTATTTTACAAGGACAATTATCACATAAATCTGCCGTATCATCCACCAAAGAACTCGTTACCGCATTTAACTTCTTCACTTTATATTTAAAATCCCCCGTCAATCTATCTCGAATCACTTTTAAATTTTGCAATAAATCGCCCGTGTCCATTGGCAAGGTTGCCTCTAGCATTTGACGGAATCGCTTCGCAAAAGTTGGAGATTTTCCATTGGTAGAAATCGCTACTTTTAAATTCCCTCTAGTAACAATCGACCCTAAATAAAAATCGCATAAAGCAGGCGTATCCGCTACGTTAACCAATACTTTATTGGCTTTCGCAATTTGTTGGACTTCTATATTCAACGCTTTTATATTCGTCGCAGCAATAGCGATGTCTTTTCCTTCCATATCACTTGCCTCGAATTCTTTCTTGATGACTTTTACATTATAATTGCTCCCTTTTAGCAATTCATCGACTTCAGGAGAGACCCAAGGTGCAACAACGGTAATATTTGCTTCTGGACTACTCTTTAAAATAAAGGACATTTTTTCGTAGCCGACTTCGCCTGCACCGACGATTAACATTTCTAATTGGTGGAGTTTGATGAAGACTGGGTATAGTGGATTCTGCATACAGGATGACTGGATTTTTCAAGATTAACAGGATGTGTGATAGACAGGAAATGATGAAATATGAATGATGAACGATGGATCTTTAACACATTGAAAATTAATGGCTACTTTTCTAAAATTTGAGTGCTTACCTTTTCATTTTTCCAAAGATACTACCACCTGATAAATATAGAAACTATTTGAAATTAACAGGGCTAGTCAAAAGAAGTTTACCTATTTTGATTTAATTAGTGTTCCCTCTCTTAGGAAATTAACAACCTAAGCTTACATCCTGTTAATCCCGCATAATCTTGTCATCCTGTAGTATAGTTGTTTAGAATATGCTCAAATTCCTCCACTCGCTCTGGATGTAACTCCACCACTTCCCCAATCACAATAATAGCAGGCGCACCTAAGCCTTCTCTTTTCACAACTTCTTCAATCGTATCAATCGTCCCCAAAACCATCTGTTCATTTGGCATGGAACCGTTTTGGATAATCATTACAGGCATATTGGCTTTATCTGCATCGGTAAAAAGTCGGGTGATTTCTGGCAATTTTTTCATGCCCATTAATATAACAACGGTTGCAGATGATTGAGCTGCTAATGCAATATCTTTAGAGATTTTGCCACTAGAAGTAGTACCTGTAATGACCCAAAAACTTTCATTAATCCCTCTACGAGTTAAAGGCACTTGTTGTAATTCTGGTACGGCATAACAGCTTGAAATGCCGGGGACTATTGCTGTTTCGATACCAAAATTATCTATATACGCTAGTTCTTCATGTCCTCGCCCAAAAATAAATGGGTCGCCCCCTTTTAAGCGAACTACGTGTCCATGTGAATAAGCGTATTGCACCAACATCAAGTTAATTTCTTCTTGCTTGTAACGATGATTATTGGCTCTTTTACCCACGTATATTTTCTCTGCGGCTTTAGGTGCTTCTGCTAATAAAGCTGGATTACTCAGGGCATCATACAACACCACATCGGCACTTTGCAACGCTTTTAAGCCTTTGACGGTGATTAATTCTGGGTCGCCTGGCCCTGCACCTACTAGGGTTATTTTTGGATTCTTTTTCATGTTTGGATGTTGCGATGTTGCCGTGTTGCGATGTTGCCGTGTTGTCTCGTTCTAACAAGGCAACACGGCAACATCGCAACATGGCAACTCGAATTATGCCTTATAAAATTGGTCAACTACTAATTTCTCTGCATCTACTGCACCTACACGCACCTGCTTCTCTCTAGTTGAAACTACCTTCGCAAAAAATGCTTCTGCTTGCGCTAAATAATATTCTGCAAACTCCGCTTTAGGTTCATTTCCTTGAATTTGATAGACCAAATCCGCAAAAGAAGTAAATCCATCTGCTAATTGAAAATCGCCCGTTGCAATGTAATGCTTGTCAAAATCAGTAATAATGCCGCTATGCGTATTACATTTCACATCCGCACCTAGCAATAAGGCTTTTGCACCGATGATTAAAGAAGTATAACTATTATAGATACTAAAAGCATAATTTGGTTTTGCTAAATCTTCTTTTGCTGTTTCAATTCTTTCTTTGGCATCATTCACAATCGTAGACACCAAATCTAAAGAAACACCTGCGCACTCCCCTACTCCAATGTCTTGCACATATTCATCCGCTTGCCCCCAATCTTGTAAAAATTCAGCACCTAATTCATCAACTTTTGCTAGATTTTTTAATAAATCATAAAAGTATTTCTTCCCTTTTTCTTGGTAATAATCATTGAAATATTGGAATTCTCCCCCGTTGTCTTCGTAATCTGCTAAGATGGTTCTGACTACATCAGGAATCTTTTTAGTTGGGGTCTTGATGACTCTATCCGCTACATACCCTTTACCTTCTGGGTCAACACCGCCACCTATGACTACTTGCATAGCTGGAAAAACCAAGGCGCCTCTTTTAATAGAACTTCCGTGGAAACCGATATTGGCAGCCATGTGCTGTCCACAAGAATTCATACAACCAGAAATCTTGATGTTGATGTTTCTTTCGTTCACCAAATGTGGATATTCTGTTCTTAACATCTTCTCTAAAACTGTTGTCAATCCAGTACTATTCGTTACGCCTAAAGCACAAGTATCTGTACCAGGGCAAGCCGTAATATCCATGATGGTATCAAAACCAGGTTCGCCTAATTCCAAAGCATCCAATTGGTTGAATAAATGTGGTAAATGTTCTTTGCGCACAAATCTTAATCCAAAACCTTGATTAACGGTTACTCGAATATCATCCGCCGCATATTCTTTGACTAAGGCAGCAAATCTTCTCGCTCTTTCTGCACCAATATCTCCTAAAGCTAATCTAAGATTTACCCCATAGAATCCCTTTTGCTTTTGTTCAAAAACATTTGCGCCTAACCAAGTTTTATATTTTTCCTCATTATAAGCAAAATCAACTGGTGCTATTTTTCCTGCTGCAACTGGCGCCGCTTCTGGCACACAATTTCTATCAATCTTATAAGTCTGGTAAGGCAAAGCTTTCATTTCCGCTTCCACTAATGCCATGAACCCTTCTAAGCCTAATTTCTTTACCAAAAACTTCATTCTCGCCTTATGCCGCTTTTCTCTTTCTCCATGGCGGTCAAATACTCGCACCCCTGCTTCCATAAAAGGAACAATTTTATCCTCATGCAAAAACTCATAAGCTACTGGTGCAACAATTGATTGCGCTCCCAATCCACCACCAATCACTACTTTAAATCCTCGTTCTTCTTTCCCATCAATCGTTTTCAATCTTGGAATAAAACCAAAATCATGGAAATAAGTATAAGCCGAATCTTTATCAGAAGAAGAAAAAGCAGGCTTAATCTTACGACCCATATCCTGAGAAATCGCATTTCTTAAGAAATACTCAAAAACGCCTTGTACATAAGGAGACACATCAAACAGTTCGTCTGGGTCAATCCCTGCAACTGCCGAAGCGGTTAAATTCCGAACGGTATTTCCACAAGCTTCTCTTGCGGTCACCCCTACCTCACTCAATTCTGTCCAAACGCCTGGTGAATCTTCTAATTTAATATAATGCAGTTGAATATTCTGACGAGTCGTCAAGTGCAAATTGCCATTGGTGTACTTTTCAGAAACATCCGCCAAACGAATCAACTGTGCCGTTGTCAATCGACCAAAAGGAATTTTTGTACGGAACATTTGCACATCTTTCTGACGTTGCCCATAAACCCCTCTTGTCAATCTATAATGACGGAATCTTTCGCCATCCATCGTCCCATTTTTCATGGCTTCGATATTGTTTTGCAACTCAATGATGTCTTTGGCTGCTACATCAGATACATTCTTTAAATTTAGATTACCGCTCATTTTTATTAGTTATAAGTTGTGAGTGATGGGTGATGAATATCATCCTATGATTATCAATTTTTAAAAGCTTTGATGTATCAGCGAATTCATTCGCACTTACTATCAAAAAAGCCTTTTCAAAATAACGATTTGAAAAGGCTTTTTCTCTATATAATTGTCCTCCTTTTGAGGTAGTAATTATCATTAAAAAATCACACTTTCCATGAGAAGAATTTCGCTACAGCAACAACAACCTTTTTTAGTAAAATTCTTCATTTTTTGATAGCTAATTACTTTATTGAAAATAGGACTTATTATACATCATCAAACCATTTTTAGTTTGATTTCTCTACAAGATTATGTCCAAAAAACACGAATTGCAAGAAACTTTAACATTATTTTTATATGTAAAAAGTAACATACTTTCGTATTAAAAGATTTTATTTTAAATCTATTTTTGTTTATTTAAAAATAATAAACAATTGATTATCAATTAGTTAGAATTAATAAACCATAAATAACTAAAAAAAGAAAGCCTTTTCTCAAAAAAACACAAACAAATATTATTTTTTATAATATTATGGTTTTTTTGAAAAAAGGCTTAAAAAATGAAGTATCTATCGGCTAGCGATATTGCTCCACAAAATGGATGGTGATTTCAAGAAATTTATCGTTTTCGCTAATCATCGAAGAATGCCAGATTTATCAAAAACTAGCAACGATTTATCGCCTCCTAGTCTACATCATTTTCACAAATAAATACACGGCTGTCTTTTCTATTTTCCTAATAGAAATTTAACAAATATTTTCATTCCTTCAGTCTTCTTCACAACTATTCCTTCATCTATAATTACAAGCAGGAATCGTTTAAAAACAAGTAGCTGTCTAAAGTTGTTTTATTTATGAACTTAATACCGTAAATTCGCTTTAATTCTAAAGAAAAAAATTATTGAATCACCATTAAATAAAGAATTATGAAAAACGAAATGATCAAAGTATTTGGAACGACGCAATTATTCGAGGCAAAGGTGATTGAAGCTTTATTAAGAGACAATGATATTGATGTCTTTGTGATGAACAAACAAGATTCTTCTTATGGTATGCTATTACCAGGGTCAATTGAAATCTATATTCCTTCTCAGTTTGAAAAAGAGGCAAAAGAGATTATTAATGAAGGTTTGGCGTCTTTAAATTAATCGACTAATATAAAGAATGAAATACCTTGCATTTATACTCCTCTTTAATCTTTCTACAAATTTTTATCCGCCCGTCAATTGGGTGGATAAAAATCAGGACTATGAAAAGTATCACCAACAAGTAATCGAGGCAGAAAAGTTGATTACCCTTGAAAAATACGAAGACGCACTATTTTTATTAGATGAATTAATCGCTTCCTATGATTTTATATTTTTAAGAGAATATCAAATTACCACTCAATTGGCTTTATGCTCAAAAGATATACCGAAGGCTAAAGAATATTTAGAGAAAGGCATATTGGCTGGTTGGACTATAAAATCTATCAAGAAGAATGGTTTTTTGAAAAATTTACCTAAAGAAGATTGGGGAGCTATCAAAAAGAAGTATAAAAATCTTAATAAACAATACAAGGCTACCTTAAATTGGACAATAAGAAAACAGGTAAAACAACTATTTTCCAAAGACCAATGGAAAGCAATTGGTGCCTTATTCACTTTTTCCTCTGATGCACAAGATAGATATGCCGAACGAAAATTCGCCCCTCATAGCGAAGTACAAATGGCTAGACTTGCCAATATACTTGAAACGCACGGCTATCCCGGAGAACGACTTATCGGTAATAATATGTGGATGTCCACGATTCTAAATCATCATAATTCTATCTCGCAAGCTTATAACGAAAAGGATACGCTTTATTTAAAATTGCAGCCATTACTAAAGCAAGCAGTTAAAAATGGGCAAATTTCCCCTTACGATATTGCTTTGATGGAAGATTGGTATTTATTAACCAAGACTGGTCGAACGGCTTCCTTTTATGGCATTGTGGCAGCACCTACACAAGCAGAATTAGGAACTACCAATAAACTAAGAAAAGCTATTTTTCTAAGGTCTGTTGAGACTAGAAATAGTTTAGTTGACATTCAGCAAAAAACGGGCATGGATTTTTACTTACCTGGTGAGCCTTGGATTGATGGAAAGATAGTTATTGAAAATTAAAAAGTATTTAACTTTGTGATAACAACAGATAAATTAAAGACAGATGAACAAATGATATTGAAAATTCATTAACTCTTCATACATTGTTTCCATTAACATTAAAAAGGAATTTATAACATGACAGATTCAGAAAATATGGAAAAAGTAACCCTAGGCGCAGGCTGTTTTTGGTGCGTAGAGGCTGTTTTTCAGGAATTAAATGGCGTTGAATCCGTCATTTCTGGTTATACAGGCGGACATACGGAAAATCCAACTTATAAAGAAGTTTGTTCTGGCACAACAGGACATAATGAAGTCGCACAAGTAACCTTCGATACTTCAATTATTTCCTTACAAGAAGTTTTAGAGGTTTTCTTTTCAACGCATGACCCAACGACTTTAAATAGACAAGGGTATGATGTAGGTACGCAATATCGGTCTGGTATTTATTATACGTCGGAGGCTCAAAAAGCAATGGCAGAACAAGTCAAAAAAGATTTTGCGCCAACCTTATGGGATGCACCCGCTGTAACGGAAATCGAAAAATTAGGGAAATTTTATACCGCTGAAGGATATCATCAAAATTACTATACTTTGAATCCTAATTATGGCTACTGTCGAGCAGTCATTAATCCAAAGTTGAGTAAGTTTAGAAAGATGTATCGAGAAAAACTAAAGAAAGTGGAACAGTAGGCAGTTTTCGGTATGGCAGTAGGCAGTTGTATCTTTCGCTTATGCCTTTAAACCTCGATACCTTTTTACCTTTAAATCTCTAATCATGAAATTAAATAAATTAACGCCCGAAGAGGCAAGAGTCATTGTTCATAAAGGAACAGAAAGACCTTATACAGGCGAATTATATACGAATGAAGCAGAAGGATTATACGTCTGCAAGCAATGTGATAACCCACTCTATAAATCTGAGCATAAATTTAATGCACATTGTGGTTGGCCTGCTTTCGATGATGAAATTGAAGGCGCTGTTAGAAGAGAAACAGATGCAGATGGTCGCAGAACAGAAATATTATGCGCCAAATGTGACGGTCATTTAGGGCATGTATTCAAAGGCGAATATTTGACACCTAAAAATACTCGGCATTGTGTGAATAGTGTTTCTATGAAGTTTGTGGCGAAGGAGTAAGAAGATGTCAGAAGTCAGACCGAAAATTAAAATTTTCTGTCAGAAGTCAGATTTGGCTAGTCTAAAATCTGACTTCTGACAATGAAATGGTCTGACTTCTGACTTCTCTTTTTTCATTCCACCAAAATAGCAAAAGAATCAAAAAAATCATCTGTCGCCTTATTCATACTACGCCCTCTCTCCGTCGCCGTTTGCACCGTATAAAACCGATTTTTTACTAAAAAAGCTCTTGATTTAAGCGTCGCATGTCCTGCTCGATAATCTACTCGCCAATGCCGCCCAGGAAACTCTTTATAATTTAACGCATCCGAATAACGCAATTTTCCAGCTACACTTTCCACCGCTGCTTCTACCGTATTGGTAAAAAAGTCTTCTATTAAAGCGGTCGAATCAGAATGAATCGTATATTCAGGATAATCGCAGTAAGTGACCATATACATCGCATTTTCCGCTTCTCTTTGGGTATCTTGGTAATAATGCGTGATGTATTTTATTTCCCCAATATCCGTATGAATAACTCTTTCACTCACCTGCATTTCGCCTGGGACTAATACTCTAAATTTTCCTTCAAAGGATTTATATTCTTCCCAACCAGGGTTGCCATTGATTAAAAAAAACGGAAGTAGTAAAAATGCGATTAAACTTTGCCACATAATTATGTAATGATGAAGGATAGATAAATGATGAACGATGAACAACACAAAAAGTCTGTTTATCCAAAATTATAACGAATTCAGCTAGTAAGTCGATATACAGCAGAGATTAACAAAAGCTTAAAGTTTGCTGTAATAACCGTAGCTTGGACATTCTTCTCCGAGCACATCTAGTTCGTCTACAAACTACTCGGACAAGGATGTCCAAGCTACGGAAACAGCTCGTTGTTTTGTCAAATTCAAGTCCGTTACCCAATTCTCTCCCATTCCTTTATAATAATCTTAAAAGGATGCTTACTTTTGTGTTCTCTTCCGAAGAAAACAAATTTCAATTGACATATATGTGCAAGTCGCATCAAGTTTGAAAATTGAAAATTCTAAATTAAAAATTGAAAATTGTAAAAGGCTATGATAAAATATATTCCCTATTTATTACTAGGTTTATTATTCGCTTGTGGAGGACAAACTACAGGCAATCAGATTGGGGAGAACACCCCAGTTTTTGAACAAGTAAGCGCCAATGCAAGTGGTATTCACTTTGCCAATACCTTAAAAGAAGATGTTTCCACTAAAGAAAATCTATTGGATTTTGATTTCTTTTATAATGGTGCAGGCGTTGGGATTGCAGATTTAAACAATGATGGATTGGAAGATATTTTCTTTTGTGGCAATCAAACACAGAACAAACTCTACCTAAATAAAGGTGATTTAAAATTTGAGGATATTAGCGAAAAAGCGGGCATTAATGCGAATAAAAGATGGTCGAATGGCGTCACCTTTGCGGATGTCAATGCAGATGGTTGGTTAGATATTTATGTTTCTCAGGGTGGGCCTTATGATGTGAATGCTAAAAGTAATTTATTATACATCAATCAACAAGATTCCACTTTTGTAGAAAGCGCCGAAGTGTATGGCTTAGACGATAAAGGAATCAGTACCCAGTCCGTATTTTTTGATTATGACAAAGATGGAGATTTGGATTGTATGGTAATGAATGAAAATTTATTATTTGGCGTAGACCCTTTTAATTTTTATAAAATGATTGGGGTCAATAGGTCACTATTTTGGAATAGTTGTAGTCATTTATACCAAAATAATGATGGCAAATTTACAGATGTCACCGAAGCAGCGGGTTTATTACAACCAAGTTTTGGTTTGGGCTTAGTCGCTAGTGACGTGAATGACGATGGTTGGATAGATATTTATGTCGCCAATGATTATTATTTGCCAGATGCTTTATACATCAATCGAAAAAATGGGACTTTTTCGGATGATATTAAAAGCAAAACCAAACAGGTTTCTTTTTATGGCATGGGCGCAGATATTGCCGATTTAAATAATGACGGTTTACAAGATATTTTTGTATTGGATATGGCTTCGCAAGACCATTATAGAGCGAAGACTTTGATGGCTTCTATGAGTACGGACAATTTTAGTATGTTGGTCGATAATTTTAAATTCCCTCACCAATATATGTTCAATTCGCTACAGATGAATACGGGAGCTGGGCAGTTTAACAATGTTGCTCAAATGGCAGGCATTGCCAAAACCGATTGGAGTTGGGCAGGTTTAATGGTCGATTGGGATAACGACGGGCAAAAGGAAATTTTTGTGAGCAATGGCTATCGAAGATATGCTTTAGACAATGACTTTAAAGCAGAAGTAGATAAAGTCAAAAAGCAATATGATGGAAAAGTACCAACGGCAGTAAAACGTAATTTATACGACATGATGCCAACTGAGAAGTTACCGAATGTACTCTACAAAAACGAAGGTAATTTGCACTTTAAAGACATAGCCAATAAATGGGGGTTGGGTGCGCCTTCTTATTCTAATGGAGCTGTTTATGCCGATTTAGACAATGATGGAGATTTAGAATTAGTAGTGAATAATATTGACGAAAAAGCCTTTTTATATAAAAATCTAACGACTGAACAAGGTCGGGGTAACTATTTGAGAATCAAAGCAACAGATGGTACTAAAGAAGCTTTTGCAAAAGTCTATATCAAATATGATGGGAAGGTGCAAATGATGGAGAATAAGCGGGTCAAAGGCTATTTATCTGCTACAGAAAATGTCGCACATTTTGGGTTAGGTGCTTATAAAACAGTAGATACGGTTAGTGTTGTTTTTGCAGATGGAACGGTTGCGGAACAATATAATGTTCCTGTTAATCAAGTAGTAGAAATAACAAGTGCTTCCAGAACTTTAAGTTCTGGAAGCACTAAAGCTCCTGCGGCAAATCAACTCTTCCAACAAGTCTCTATTGGCAGTCTAAAACTCTTTTTCAAGCATAAAGAAAACGCCTATGATGACTTTGCCAAAGAGATTTTATTACCTTATAAACAATCGACTTTAGGCCCAATTTTGACCAAAGGAGATGTTAATGGCGATGGAAAAGCAGACCTTTTTGTTGGTGGAGCGGCTGGACAAGCAGGACGATTATTTATTCAAGAAAACGGAAAATTTAAGTCTGTTAAACCAGAAGTATTGATAGCAGATGCCGCCGCCGAAGATATGGAAGCTGCCTTTTTGGATATTGATGGCGATGGTGACCAAGATTTATATGTGGTAAGTGGTGGTAATGCCTTTTCTGCCGATGCAGCCAATTATACAGACCGCTTATACCTCAATGATGGCAAAGGAAATTTGAGTAAATCTAGTACTAATTTTAGTGAATTTGGAACAAGTGGAAAATCGGTTACGCCAATAGATTATGATAAAGATGGCGATATGGATTTATTGGTCGGCAATAGAATTACCCCACAAAGTTATCCTAAACCAGCGCCTTCTTTTATTTTTGAAAATAACAACGGTACTTTTACCAATGTTACAGAAGACATTGCCCCTGAGTTGAGCAATTTTGGGATTATTAATAAAGTAATTGCGACTGATTTTGACCAAGATGGATGGATGGATTTCATTGCCGTGGGCGAATGGACAGGCATCGGTCTTTTCCAAAATCAACAAGGTACGTTTAGAGATATTTCTGGTGAAAGTGATTTGGACAATGAAAAAGGTTGGTGGTTTTCTGTCAGCGAAACAGATGTTAATAACGATGGCTTAAAGGATTATATCGTTGGAAATGTTGGTTTGAACATTAAACATAAAGCTAGTGCGGAATCTCCTTTCAAAGTGTATGGCAATGATTTCGATGCCAATGGTACTTTTGATGTGGTATTGACTAGTAAATATAAAGGCGAATATGTGCCCTCCAGAGGTAAAGAATGTTCCTCTCAACAAATGCCTTTTATTAAAGATAAGTTTCCTTCTTATGATGAATTTGCCAAGGCTTCTTTGGAAGATGTTTATGGCGACAAATTGAATACTTCGGTGCAAGCAGAAGCGAATACTTTTGAATCTATT
>JAFMDF010000427.1 GCA_017857395.1 Bacteroidota bacterium
ACTTTATCTAATTTTTCAGGCGATATTATTTTTGTTACCGCTTATGATAATTATGCGATTAAAGCTTTCCAATCCGCTGCTTTTGGTTACTTGCTTAAACCGCTACAAATCAATGAATTAAAAGAAGTTATTCAACGTTTTACCGACCATTATTCTTCTAAAAAAAATATAGCTTCTCGCACCCAAATTCTAATCGAAAATTTTGAAGAAGGCAATATTAAAAAATTAGTTATTCAAAATGTCAATGGCTTTCGAGTACTCAGCCTAAATGAAATTGTTTACCTGAAAGGAGAAGTCAATTATACCCGTTTTATTTTAAAAACTGGTGAAAAACTAATGACTAGTAAGACCCTTAAAGAATATGAAAAGCTACTCACTAATTACGGTTTTTATCGAATTCACCAATCTTTCCTAATCAATCTCCGATATGTTAAGGAATACATTAAAGGAGAAGGTGGGGAAGTGATTATGATAAATGAGGACCGATTGGATGTTTCTCGGCGGCGGAAGGGGCAGTTTATTGCTCGGTTTTTGGGGCGGTAAGATACTTCTCCTAAAATTTTATTATCTTTGAAAGCAAAACTAATTTAATGGCAACTATACCAATAACATCAAAGGTAAATTTAGAAGTAAATGCAATTTTAGATGGTATCTCCCATCTAGATAATGATTCTTTGGAAAAATTTGCTAAAGCAGTCAATGACCTTCTAATTAAAAGAAAAGCTCCTGTTCTAGATAAAAAAGAAACCACTTTATTAAAAAAAATTAATGAAGGAATTCCTACAGAAAAATTGATGCGTTTTGAAATCTTACAAAATATTTTAAGGAGCGGAAAGGCTACTGTTAAGGAAAAAAAGGAATTTGAATTACTAGTGAATCTAATCGAAAAGAAAGAAGCTGAACGACTTAAAAATATGCTTTCTCTAGCCAAAATATGGAAACTAACTATGCCTCAGTTACGAAAAAAATTAGGTATAAATTCACCAAATGAAAATGTCCAGTAGATATATTCCTGTAAATGTAAAAGCAGCAGTTATAAAAAGAGCATCTGGTCGATGTGAATATTGTCAAAGTTGGGCGCATAATGCCATTCATACTTTCCCGATTGACTATATTTCACCAATGGATAAAGGTGGACTAACAGAACTTCAAAATTTAGCTTACTCTTGTGGTGGATGTAATGGTTTTAAGCTAGATAAAATTACAGAAGTAGACCCTTTAACGAAAAAGGAAGTTTCTATTTTTAATCCTAGAACTCAAAAATGGGCAACTCACTTTGCTTGGAGTAATGATTATCTAGAAATGATTGGTCTATCAGCAATAGGTAGAGCTACAATTGTAAGACTACAACTAAAGAGAAAAGGGCTTAGAAATATTAGAAAATTGACTATACCTTCAGGCGAACACCCTCCAACCTAAGATTAAATTAATTAGTTTTCAATTTCAAAATTCGAATATCCCGCCCCCCAAATTGCACCAATTCCCCATCCCCAACATACCAAAAATCATCAGAAGAAAAATCAAATTCTGCAACAGTAGCCCCTTCATTCAATAAATCCAAGCCAATTATTTTATTCCGTTTAGCAAACCAAAAAACTTCATTGCTTTCATCCACCCAACTTCGGCGCATATCGGCATCTTGTAATAAAATAGGCAATTGCCACTCATCTGAATTCAACACTTGCGGCTTATTGGCTAATAAATCCCCCAAACGTTTATACCATAATTCTTTTAAGGTTACAGGATGCAAGGCAACGATTCCCTGCATCGTCCGAATGACTAGTGGGAAGTCTGGTGTATCGGTGGCTAAAAAATCATCGTACCCAACAGATGACCAAGTAATGACTCGTAATGGTGCACCATAAGTAGCTGGTAATCGGATACGTTTTCCTTTTGCTAAGCCTTTATCAAAACGATAAACACTACCTTCCGTTAAGACATAAATAAAAGCATCGTTGATGGCGTGATTGGTGATGATTTCGCCTTTGGGTAATTCCTTCTTTTCCAATATTTCTCCAGTTTCTGTATCCAATAAATATAATGCCGCCTGTTTATCTTTATCCAAGGCATAATCTACATATCGGTAACCTTTACCAAAAAGCAGTAAGTCGTTTTTAGACAACATTTTTAAATCTGAAACACCCAATTCTTCTTTGACTTTCGTTTCCCAAAGCACCTCGCCACTCTTTTTTTCTAAACCTATAATTGTCTTTCTATCTGCAAAATAGAGTTGGTCGCCATCTATTTTTGGTTTGGCATGTATATTATGCGCCCGCAATGGATCCCAATACAAAAAATCATCTATAATCGGCCCTCCAGCAGCAATACTTAAGATACTTAACCCTAATAAAACGCCATTTGCGACTGCTTTCCCCCCACGCGTTGCATCATAATCTGTAGTGGCTTGATGATACCAACCTTTGCCTGTGTTCAAATTAAACCCATGCAAACCATCCGCAATCACATACATCCAATCGCCATCTAATTCATCTGACATCCAGCCTTCAAAACGACCTTCACCTCGCCTTGTCCATTTAGTACGACCCGTTCTTAAATCTATGCTGGAAAATTGGTCACCTAATTTGAGTGCCACCGAATCATCTATCATCACAAAATTATCCTTATTCACCCATCGAATAGGTAAACCATCCGCTGTATTCATCAACAGCTTTTTGTCTCGGTAACTTGCCATCACAATATCTTGCTGTAACATGGACAATGCATAATCTCCTTCATTCGACCAATTCAATTGCTCCTTAGCTACATCATAAATCGCATAAGCGTCTTTTCGTTTAGGTAAGCTATAGTTTATCGCCATTTGTTGCCAAATAGGATTGTATTGTACTTCTGTTATAGTATTTGGAAAATGATACTTTTTACCGCTTAGTGTATAACTAGAATCTGTAGACACTTCACTTATTTGCTCCACTTCTACGGTAGGCATTACCTCAACGGCTTGTAATTCTAAGGTTGGGCTACAATTACTAAACAATAGGATAATACAAGGAAAGAGTAGAACGTAAAATTTTTGTTGCATAGTCAAAATTTACAGGACAAGTAGTTATCACGCTAATTATAAGACTATTAAAAAGAACGAATCCCCTATAGGAATAGTTTAACGGTTGAGACTTTTGACAAAGAAGTTGTATCTCTTTAACCACTTAGTCACTCAAGTACACAGAGAAAAAAACTAAATGAACTTAAATGACGAAGTGGTAGATAAATGTTGAAGTCCTAAAACTCCCGAATCTTAATATTCCGAAAAGAAACTTCATCTCCATGGTCTTGCAATAAAATATGCCCTTCTGACAATCGACCAAAATTTTCCCAATTTTCGTATTTACTCTTTTCAACTAAAGCCAAAAACATCTGACTAAATCGGTCAAATTCGACAACTTTTGTATGATTTAACCAATGTTCGACTTTACCACCTTTGACCACAATACGTGCATTATTCCATTGACTCAATCCTTTAAAATTTTTGCTTTTTCGAGGCGTAAAACTTTGCGCTCGAATCAAATCATATAAAGACCCAACCGTTCGATTGCCATTTTTGCCTTGCTTCGCATCAGGATGCCCATAATCATCTAAGATTTGGAACTCTAAACCAATTGCAGACCCTTTTACTTTTAATAAATTTGGGTCGACAAAATATTTAATGCCACTATTTGCGCCTTCGGTTAACTTAAAATCTACGCTTAATTCAAAATTGCTGTATAATTTTTCCGTAATAATATCGCCGCCATTTCTAGATTCCCTGCCATCTGATTTTTGGACTTTTAAGACGCCATCTTCCATAGTCCAGCCTTTTTCTGGAAAGCTTGCTGATTTAGCACCTCGCCAACCATTCGTTGTTTTTCCATCCCATAATAATCGCCAGCCTGCTCGTTTTTCTGCTTCTGTCAACTGGTTATTTAAGTAAGAAAAAACAGGCACATTTGGGTCTACTTTTTTTCTAGTAGTTTCTAAATCAGTTGTCTTAATTTTAATATTTCGCCATTTCACCTGCGTTCCTTCTTGACTTTTTTGATAAATGCCATGTACTTGAAAACCTATCAACCCTTCAGCCGTCATATCATCTACTAAATTGGCGCATTGGATGCCATTAATCCATGTGCGAATATCCGAACCAATCGCTTCAATTCGATAATGATTCCAATCGCCTGTAATGAAAGCCTGTCGTCCTTTTTCATTTCTAGTTAAAGGATACAACCAAGCCCTTCTTGCTTCATCATAAATACCACCAGCCCATTTTCTGGCACTTGATTCAATTTCACATTGATAGCCATGTATTCGCCCTTTATTATATTCGGGTATACTCAAACTTCTAAATTGTACGCCCGAATTAATCGCATTATCCGCTTTTACTTCAAATTCTAAGATGAAATCACCATAGTCTTTTTTGGTTGCCATAAAGCTATTCGGCGTATTTGGCGTCGTATACCCCACCATTTGTTGGTCTTCCACTTTATAGATAGCTTCTCCATTTAATTGCTCAAATCCATCAAAATTTTTGCCATTAAATAAAGGCTGCCATCCTTCTGGAATACCGACCATCGGCTGAATAATTTTATCCCAAAGGTCATAGCCTTTCTTATTCATGTGTAAACCATCTTGGATAAAAATATCTTTTAATACTTCCCCTTTTTCGTCTAACATTATATCCCAAACATTGGCATAACTAATTTTAGCCTCTGCCTCTGCATATTTTTTAAATTCGGCATTAATGGCATCATATTGAGGTTTTAAACTCCAACGGGCAATACTTGGCTTAGCTGAAATTAGTACTATTTCACAATCTGGAAATTTTTGGTGTATTTTTCCTACGACTTTCCGAGTATTTTCCATAATAGTAGCCGTAGGTCGCTTGGAATTTACATCATTATCCCCTTCATAAATAAAAACTTGAGCCGGCTTAAACCGCAAAACGGTCTCCTCTAAATAATGCAATAAATCGCTCATTTCAGAACCACCGAATCCTGTTTGTATCACCTGATGTGTTGGATACCGTTCCTGCACATCTAACCAAAATCGAATACTTGAACTACCTGTAAAAACAATCCTATCTTGATTGTTATCAAATCGAATTTTATTAATCTTTTTTATTTCTGCTTCAAATCTTGTCGCATCAGGGCTTTCTGTTTTTGCGGTATTACTTACTTGCGAAGTTGCGGTGCAGGCAGGAAAAACTAAGCATAAAAAGATTAAAAGGGTAAGGTTATAAAAATTACTTTTACTCATTTTTCTATTGTTTTGATAATAAAAATGCTAGTATCTTAGCGAAGATAATTTTATTGAGAAAACTAGTCGCATTTTTTATAAAATAATTTCTATGTATTACGAATATCACGACTTTTCAAAAACGGATAAAAAGAAATTGGTCGCTTTAATGGAAGTTGGCGTTAAAAAAGAGATTGAACAATTTCTGAAAAAATCATTGGTCAAACATCAAGCAATTGTCCAAAAAACACATGAAGATATTAGAAAACCTTATTGGGCTTTTTACGAGGAATTTAAGACTTTTTCCAAGCAATTGACTAATACCTATGATGGTTGGCGACATCGGGCATTACCTGGTATTATTGCAGGCTTATTGGTTGATGGCATTTTATCAGAAACCGATGTTTCTGATTTTACTCCTGATGGTCGTGAAAAATTAGCTGCTATGGAACAACGGATTCATAATTTTAGAGCTTCCTAAAATTGACCTTATTCTTTTACAAATAATAACTCAAACACTAACTCAAATTCATCCGCAATCGCTTGGTCTTTCAATTTTTCAAAAAAGGAAGGCGAATTAAAAGTAATACCAAAATCTGTTCGGTTAACCATTGCTTTGCCTTTGATGATTAATTGATTTTGGTTGAATGCTTGTTGGAGGATAAACTCAATCTGGTTTGTTTTGTTTTTGATAGTTAATTGTCCTTTGGCTATTTGTTCTCCTGCGTCATTTGTCGCTATTTCCAATAATTCAAAAGTAGCCGTCTTGTATTTTTTAACTTCAAAAAAGTCTTTTGATTTAAGATGCTTCGTTAAATCCTTGATTTCGCCATCAATCGTTTTCATATCAAAAACAGCATTTCCTGTTTGAATTATTTCGTTTTCGGTTGTAATGGTTGCGGTTTTTAATTGAATTGTTCCGCCTAAAATATAGGTACTAAAGGCGGCTTTTCCTGACCAAGTTAATTGGCTTTGAGTTGGTTGAAAGGTCCAGTTTTGGGCGCTAAGTATTTGAGGTATGCAGAAAATAGTGATGCAAATAATTAATATATTTTTCATAATTTTTTATTTTTTATTTTGATGTATCAAGTCTGGAGACTTAAAATATCGACTATGACTAGAAAATTAATTTATCTCTCCAACCGTATCCAATCGACCAACGCCAAAAACACGTTCGCCACTATCTGTTGTTCCGATAACATACCACATTGCCCAGCCACCAAATAATTTAGGGTCAACTCGCCAATTTTCAACAAAGACATAAGGCTCGCCTTTTTTCATTTTTCCTTTAGAAATGTGAAATAATTTGGCAAATTCCTTTGCCTTGTAAGCGACTCTTAAATTCCATTGGTCATTATAAAAAAGATAAGCGCCGCCTTCTTCGATAGTAATATTTTCTGTAAGGGATAAAAGGGAAGTGGTATGTTTCCAAAAGAATTTATTGGGTTCATTTTCATAAGTGGTTGCCTTTACAGGATTAGGAAAATTATCGACCAAAATGATTTCTTTTAAGTCTTTAAATTTTTCTGGTAGGGGAGCAGTTAAGGGGGCTTGAGCGGTCAATAAAAAGGTGTGGCACAAACAGCTAAAGCCTATCCATAATTTTTTCATATTGAGTGATTTTGAATGATTAAAAAAGATAGGACAAAGATGTAGGAAGAGAAGGAGGCAATCGCTTCAATTAAGAATTTGAGACTTTTTTGCAGGTCTCAATTAAATAATTGAGGGGTGGGAATTACCTAAAAAGCTCAGAAAAGTGCTCAAATCCACCAAAA
>JAFMDF010000428.1 GCA_017857395.1 Bacteroidota bacterium
ATAAAGTGAAGTTTTTATGAAATTTCCATTTAGCAACGGCATCCAAAATTATTTTTGGTGCTCCGCTAGTTACTTCAAAATCACTAGACGAGCTTAAATCTCGATTGGACAATGCTAATTCTACTTTATAAACAAAATTGGGGTTAAATGCCCAACCATCAAATTTCAATCTAGCTCGTCTAATTAAGAAATTAGATTGCCATTCTGCTCCATCTGCTAGTGACCGTTCGGAATTAAACAAGCTCTGAAAACGGAAACCAATCTTTAGAGCCATAGAGGAATCAGCCGCTAATATTTGCAGCCCTTTTCCAAACTTTAATTCGACGTCAGGTAATTGTTTTTTTGTGGAAGATTGAGCTACTAAAGAAAAAGTAGCGAAAAGAAGAACAGTAAAAACTCCTATAATGTGGAGTAAAAACTTTTTCATAATGTAATTTTTGCGATAATTTGACTTATTTCTTAAATGACACTACAAAATTCACATTTGATTATTAAGGAAATTGCATACTAATATTAAGTTATTGTTAATAATTGTTTTACTTTGTGAACTCAATATTAACTTGTCTTTTTTTAGGAAAAAAAAGGAGGTATTGATTATCGCAAAATGTCATTTAAGCTCAATACCTCCCGAATTAGTCAGTTGCAAACTTCGATATTTAGTTTGAATTTAATGTTAAGTTGAAATTAAGACTGCGTTAATATAAATAGGAAGACTTGAACAATAAAAAGGGCTATCTTAATTTTAAGATAGCCCTTTTTAGTATCGGTTATATTCTTATCTATTGCCTAATTTCTTTTACGAATAATTTATCGGTCTTCGTTATGGCTTTTCCTTGAATGATGTGTTTATTATAATACAAGATGATAGTAGGTAAATTTTTATACCGAAACCCTCGCTTCCCTATGCTTGCGGCTAATCCAGGGATATTTGCAAAGTATTTTTTTGCAATTCGTTTAAAATTACTAGGCGTGATAGCTTCCACTTTAGTATCGCTATAGCCGATAAAATAGTCTCTATTATAGGCTAAATGCCAATTATTCGTACTTTTTTTAGGTACTCCTTCAATTATCTCTGTATTTATTAATTCAATCTCTTCTTTTAAAACAGAATATAGTTTGATGGCACCATTGATTTCAATATTCATGGCCACTTCCATTAAATTATTTGTTTCAATGCTAGGGATTACCCGTTCATTATTGCCTATTAATTGTCCATTCAGTAAGGTAATTGCAACTAGGAGTAATATTATTTTTTGCTTCATGACATTTACATTTAACTTCAAATTCATAAATTAATACATAATTTACACAAAGTTTACATTAAATTAACATTGAAACAAGTTTTTAGTACTTTTTTTATCAAATAGTGACAAAAAATTCTTTTTAAGCGCTTTGAGATAACGTGGGTATTTTAAAATCAGCCCTCTCACAATAAAATTAAAAAACTGCCCTTCGCTAAAAAAGCAAAAGGCAGTTCTATAAAATCACCCGATTATTTTATATTTTAAGCAACTTCCGCCAAAGCCGAATCAATCACTTCCTGCGAAATTGTCGTAGGACATTGATAATTACTCAATGGAATGTTGCCATTGGATTCAATCCCTTTAAAGCCTTCTTGGACATCCATTAAATCATGAAAACCTCTAGCCTTTAGAATGGAGGCCGCAATGACTGACCTAAAACCACTTCCACAATAAAGGAAATAAGGCGTATCTCTGTTGAGTTTATCCATATTTTTGTTCAAGTAATCCAGAGGGATGTTGGTTGCATTATCCACATGATGCGCTAAAAATTCCGTAGGCTTTCTTACATCCAACACTACTCTATTCGTACCTTTTTTCAACGCTTCCGCAAATTTTGCTGGAGAAGTAGACCCAACACTATCTGTCTCTTTTCCTGCATTTTCCCAAGCTTTAATGCCGCCTTTCAAATAACCCAAAGTATTATCATACCCGACTCTAGCCAAACGAGTAACCGCCTCTTCTTCTTTTCCTTCTGGTGCAACCAATAAGATGTTTTGTTGAATATCTAAAATCAAAGCACCAACCCAAGGAGCAAAAGTACCGTCCAAACCAATGAAAACCGACCCCGGAATATGCTTTTTAACAAACGCTGACTTATGTCGAACATCCAGTATTAAAGCATCTTCTGTATTGGCGATAGCTTCAAATTCGATTGGATTTAAAGCAACCACTCCCCTCTTCAAAACAGTATCTATACTCGCATATCCTTCTTTATTTAACCTTACATTTTGTCCAAAATATTGTGGTGGTGGCGTTAATCCAGTAGTTACTTCTTTAATAAATTCTGCTTTGGTCATATCTGCTCTTAAGGCATAATTGACTTTCTTTTGATTGCCCAAAGTATCCACAGTCTCTTTCATCATGTTTTTACCACAAGCTGACCCTGCACCGTGTGCTGGATAAACCGTTACCTCATCCGCTAAGGGCATAATTTTATTACGCAAACTGTCGAATAAGAAACCCGCTAAATCTTCTTCTGTAATAGACCCTGCTTTTTGGGCTAAATCTGGTCGCCCGACATCGCCTAAAAACAAAGTGTCTCCAGAGAAAATAGCATGGTCTTTACCTTGTTCATCTTTTAATAAATAAGTCGTACTTTCCATCGTATGACCTGGGGTATGTAAGACTTTAATGGTTACATCGCCCACTTTAAATTCCTGGTTATCTTCGGCAATAATTGCCTCAAATTTAGTATTCGCAGTTGGACCATATACGATTGGCGCACCTGTTTTTTCTGATAAGGTTACATGACCACTAACAAAATCTGCGTGAAAATGTGTTTCAAAAATGTATTTTAATTTTACGCCATCCTTTGCCATTTGGTCAATATAAGGTTGTACTTCTCTTAATGGGTCAATAATGGCAGCCTCGCCATTAGAGGTGATGTAATAAGCACCTTGTGCCAAACATCCTGTATAAATTTGTTCTACTTTCATTTTTTAAATTTTAAATTTTATCGATCTGCTGACAGATAGAAATGAATTAATTTTGAAGGAATGCTCATTGGCAATCCATTAATATGCTACAAAGTTAAAGGTGATTTCAATCTAAGTCTGTGATGGAAATCACCTTCAAAAATTATTTTAAGCAGCTACTTTATTTTTTAACAAAGCTTTAACCTCACTCAAACTTCCTCCATTATAAACTTCCTCAATTCCTTGTGCCTTAAGGTAATTCATCGCTTGTCCACTTCGATTGCCGCTGCGACAATACACCACAATAGGTTTGCTCATTTGTCGGAACTCTTCTACCCTTTTAGCAATGGTTCCTAAAGGAATATTTATTGCCCCTTTTGCTTTGCCTAAATAAGTTTCAAAAGATTCTCGAACGTCCACAATAGTTGTATTTTCTTGATTGATTATTTTCTGTAAGTCCATTTTAAATTTTGTTTATTTAACAATAGAATAATTACTTGAATACAAAGTTACCCGCAAAGTTTGCTTATGTCTGTGATGTGCTTCACATGGGCGTAATTAGTTTTAAAAGACCACATAAAATTGTAAATAAAAGGAAAGATTGTTAGTGAGTAAAATCACTAGGTTGTTATGATTTTTGTCAACTTTGTTAGGAGGAGAAAGGTGTGGTCTATTTTGAAATTTTATGGAGATAATTGTCATTATTACAATTATCTCCATAAAACATCGGCTAATAAAATGATGAAAATAGGAGTTTCGTTTTACTCAACATTTATATTTTATCATTTCCTTAATCATTCATTCGTTTGTAATATATATTCATCCATGTCCTCTGCCTTTTTGAGCCGCTGTCCATCCATAAAATCAACCGCTTCCTGGATACCCATAAAACAATTCTCTCTGCCTATTTTCTCCATAAGATGTGCTCGTTCCATAGCATCTCTTACTGGGCCTCTTACCCCCGTAAATAATACCTTGATATGATTCGTTCGATAATATTCCACAATTTCTTCTAGCGTATGCGCCGCACTACTGTCTATATTATTGATACTATTAAAACAAAGAATAATCGTTTTTAAAGCCGTTCCTTTTTCAGCAACCAACGCTTCCAAACTTTCTTTAAAAAAGCTGGTATTCGCAAAATAAAGTTGCGCATCAAAACGGAAAATCAATAAATCCGGTCGTTCTTCTACCTGTTCAAAACGGTCAATATTTCTATAAAAATGAGTCCCCGGTACATTGCCTAATGCGGCAACATGCGGTCGAGTTGTTCGGAAAATAATCATCGCTAAAGAAAGTACAACCCCAATACCGATACCTTGTTCTATCCCCAAAGTCAAAGTAGCGACAAAAGTAGCAATCAACATCCAAAAATCGGAGCGATTGGCCGTCCACAAATACTTTGCTTCTTTTATATCAATTAATCCAAAAACAGCGACCATAATAATGGAGGCTAAGATAGCATTTGGGAGATAATAAAATAGTGGCGTTAAAAAAAGTAAAGTCAAAATGATTAATACCGCACTAATGATGGAAGCCATCCCCGTTTTTGCACCTGCTTCATCATTCACCGCTGTTCGAGAAAACCCACCCGTAACGGGATAAGATTGTAAAAAGGAACCGCCTATATTGGCTAAACCCAAAGCTATTAATTCTTGATTGGGTACTACTTTATAGTCTTTATGTTTGGCTTGAATTGCTTTGGCAACTGCAATACTTTCCATAAAACTAACCAAAGAAATAGCTAAGGCAACAGGTAATAAAGTTTTCATAGTTGCTATACTAAAATCAGGTAACACAAAAGAGGGCAAGCCTTCTGGCACTTCTCCTACTATTTTTACGTCTTGCGCAGTTAGCCCTAATCCCATTACCGTAACAATGCCGAAAACGACTGCTAGTAAAGAACCAGGAATGGCTTTATTGATTTTTTTAATGCCCTTAATCAAAATAATACCCCCAATTCCAATGGCAAAAGTTGCCCAATTCAGTTCACCCATTCTTTCAAAAGCCTCTAATAAAATTTCATGTATATGGTGACTTCGACCCAAATTGATACCCAATAAATGCTTTAATTGGCTTAAGCCAATAATCAATGCCGCTGCCGAAGTAAAACCACTTATAACTGGGTGGGATAAAAAGTTGACCAAAAAACCTAGCCGAAAGACACCTAACAAAAATTGAATCAATCCGACTAAAAAAGCTAAGGTAATGGCTAAAGCAATATAGGTAGCTGTTCCACCTACTGCCAGCGTACCAATTCCTGCCGCAGTTAATAAAGAGACCATGGCAACTGGCCCTACTGCCAATTGGCGAGAAGTACCTAAAAGCGCATAAATGATTAGCGGTAAAGTACTAGCATACAAACCATAAATAGGCGGTAATCCAGCAATCATTGCATAAGCCATTCCTTGTGGAATTAGCATCACTCCGACCGTTAGACCTGCCGATAAATCACCTTTAAAGTGGTCTTTTTTATAATTAGTTAGCCAGTCAAAGGCTGGTATATATTGTTTAAAATTCATTATTATATTGTACTTTGAATTGGTAGAAAGATAAGCGGCCTATAGTGTAAAGTTATTTTTGGAGCATCCCTATGTACGTAATTTGATTTCGACTCAGTTTTACGATGCCCAAATTTTCCATTTTTTTTAATAATCGAGATACTGCTTCTCTAGACACATTTAGGTCATCGGCGATTTGCTGATGGGTAAAATTTAAGGTGTGACTACCTGTTGATTGACTCAATGATTGTAAATATTTTTCCATACGGTCATCCAATCCTCGAAAGGCAATATTATCAATCACCTTTATCAAGTCTAGCATTTTATTATCGTAAGAGCGCATTACAAAATTTCGCCAAACGGTATATTTAGACATCCATTCATCTACGTATTTGATGGGAATTCCGATTATAGTTGTTGGTTCAAGCGCTTCTGTTCTAATGGCACTTTTTTTATCCATCATGCAGCAGGTAAAGGACATAGAACAAGTCTCTCCTGCATTTAAAAAATAGAGCAATAATTCCTTTCCTTCTATTGCATCTTCTCTACTGACTTTAACGCTACCTTTGACAATTAACGGCACCATTTTAATATAACTGCCATAATCCAACATTATATTGCCTGTTTCAAAATCCATTAATTTTCCGACTTCGGCTATTTCTTCCTGCAACCTTCTATCAGAAATTTGAGGGAATTGTTCCTGTAATATTCTCTGAATAGTGATGGAATTTGTATTCATGCAATTAGTTTTAGGAGGGTAAGAAAAATAAAACGCATAAGTTAGTATCCTTGGAAGCTAAAAAATTAGCTTCCCACAGAAAGTGCGATTAGGATTTACTTATTTATTAGTCGTGCGTTTTTCTCTTTATCTCTGATTATTAATACCGCAAAGATAAGGCGGAAATAAGCAATAAATCTGTGATAACTATCACAAAACTATTTTTCAACTTTAGCAGGTTTATCAATTGACTTAACTTACAGGTAATCATTATAAACTGTATTGATAAAACTTAAAATAATGCCGATATAAAAGATGGTAAATAATTTTCCCTCATCTGTATGTGGAGAAAAACCGCCATAACTAACAGTTGCCAAGGTAACAATTCAAAATTGGAGCTATTCAATTGCTTTTTTGATGACTAAAATCAGTTGATAGAGGTGATTTTTGTCAAGCAATAAAAGCTTGAAAAGGTGTAGTTTTTTATAAGAAACCCCTTTATTTTGATTGCTCGATAGAATTCAACTTTAGCGTCTTAATGTAAAATTAGGAGAGTGCCTCAAAAACTAATGCTTGTTCTGTCTTTCAGTATAAGCATTAGTCCCAGCAAAAAACGCCAAATGCTTATTTTAAATGCTATACTTTAATTTCAATTTGATAAGAAAGTTATTTGAATTATCCTTTATGGCTAAATGCCCTTTAAGATACTTTGCTCTTCGTTTTAGATTTACTAAACCCCTTCCTCCAGAATTTTGGCAAGTAATTCTTTCTTTGAATTCATTATTAGACTTGTTCGGGATTGATAATCAGCAAGATAGAGCTAATTGATAATTTGA
>JAFMDF010000429.1 GCA_017857395.1 Bacteroidota bacterium
ATATCATGTACTATTTTATTTATAGAAAGCTTATTTTGGAAGTTGTGCTCTTTTTTTTAAATCCTATAACTAGTATTTTAACAAAATAAAAAAGCGCAACATTCAGTTTTGAATGTTGCGCTTTTATTTACGCTATCTGTAATAGAATTATACCTTATCCTGCTAAAGCTGCTGCACCACCCACAATCTCTGACAATTCTTTTGTAATTGCCTCCTGTCGAGCTTTGTTATAAGAGATTTTCAATTCTTTCACTAAGTCTTCTGCATTCTCTGTTGCCGCATCCATAGCCGTCATTCTAGCGCCATGCTCAGAAGCATGTGTATCTAAAAGGAATTTTTGGAATTGTGTTTGTAAGATACTTGGAACTAAGTGATTTAATAAATCTACCTTATTAGGCTCGAAGATATAATCTGCTTTATGTTTATTACTTGAACCTTTTTCCGCTTCTAATTTCTCTACAGGCAAAAACTGTACACATTCAGGAAACTGTACTGCCGCATTTCTAAAACGACCATACGCCACATGCACAGAATCGTAAGTCTTTCCTTCAAAAGCATCCATCAAACTTTGAGATACAGTTGCTACATTATCAAAACTCAAGTCATCAAATAATAAAACATGATCTTGAATAATTGGACAATCTGGATATCGTTTTTTAAAATAAGCATTTCCTTTTTTACCAATTGGCAAAATCGTTAATTTTCCAGCTGCTCTATGAGCTGCATACTTTTTCTCTATCGTTGCTACGGCTGCTTTGATTACGTTTGTATTAAAAGCACCACAAAGTCCTTTGTTAGAAGTAACGACCACTACACAAGCATTGTCTATTGTTCGTTCATCCCCAAAAGAAGTCGTTGCATTGCCTTCTAAGTTAGATAAGATGTTCTTCAACATCGAATTCAACTTATCTGCATAAGGGCGCATTTGCGTAATTGCCATTTGTGCTCTACGCAATTTAGAGGCAGATACCATCTTCATTGCTTTGGTAATCTGCTGGGTATTTTTAACGGACTTAATCCGTTCTCTTACTTCTTTAAGATTAGCCATACTTTATCAGTTGGCAGTTGGCAGTAAGCAGTAAGCAGTAAGCAGTCAACAGTAGGCAATTAGCTAAATTGCTAACTGCCTATTGCATACTACATACTGCGTACTGTAAAACTGCCGACTGGTTAATTACTTATATTGCACAGCCAATTCTGCTGCTAATTCTGTTATTACTTTTACTGCATCGTCTGCTAACTTACCAGATTGGAAAGTTTTCAACGTTTCAGGGCTTCTCTGAGCCAAAGTAGATAAGAATAATTCTTCGAATTCTTTGATTTTATTTACGGGTACATCTTTCAA
Source organism: Bacteroidota bacterium (assembly GCA_017857395.1). Lineage (GTDB taxonomy): Bacteria > Bacteroidota > Bacteroidia > Chitinophagales > Saprospiraceae > JAFMDF01. Next base: position 1,346 of record JAFMDF010000429.1, read on the forward strand.
TAAACCTTTTGTACCTAAGTAAATAATGGCTACCTGCTTTTCTACCGTTACTGGAGAATATTGTGGTTGCTTTAAGATTTCTACGTTCCGCTTACCTTTTTCTAAGATAGCCATTGTCGCAGCATCCAAATCAGAACCGAACTTAGAGAACGCTTCTAATTCTCTGTATTGGGCTTGGTCTAACTTCAACGTACCAGATACCTTCTTCATCGACTTAATCTGAGCGTTACCACCCACACGAGATACCGATACCCCTACGTTAATAGCAGGACGAACACCAGCGTTGAATAAGTTCGTTTCCAAGAAAATCTGACCATCTGTAATAGAAATTACGTTGGTTGGGATATAGGCAGAAACGTCACCCGCTTGTGTTTCAATAATTGGTAAGGCAGTCAAAGAGCCACCACCTCTTACGATACCAGCTTTCTTTAAAGATTCTGGTAAATCGTTCATTTCATTCGCAATCTTATCATCGTTGATAATTTTTGCCGCACGCTCTAATAAACGAGAGTGAAGGTAGAATACATCACCTGGATAAGCTTCCCGACCTGGAGGACGTCTCAATAATAAAGAAACCTCTCTATAAGCTACTGCTTGCTTAGATAAATCATCATAAACAATCAATGCTGGTCTTCCTGTATCTCTGAAAAATTCTCCAATTGCCGCTCCAGCGAATGGTGCGTAGTATTGAAGTGGAGCAGGGTCAGCCGCAGAAGCAGAAACGATACAGGTATAAGCCATTGCACCATTTTCTTCTAAAGTCTTCGCCACGTTTGCTACTGTAGAAGCTTTCTGTCCAGAAGCTACATAAATACAGTAAACAGGCTCTCCTTTATCGTAAAATTCTTTTTGGTTAATGATGGTATCAATTGCGATAGCAGTTTTACCAATCTGACGATCACCAATGATTAATTCCCGTTGTCCTCTACCAATCGGAATCATTGCGTCAATCGCTTTGATACCTGTTTGTAATGGCTCTGCTACAGGCTCTCTATAAATTACACCAGGTGCTTTACGCTCTAGTGCGATTTCGTAAGTATCGCCAGTAATTGGTCCTTTCCCATCAATTGGTGCACCTAATGCATCGACAACTCTCCCCATGAATCCTTCTCCAACATTGATAGAAGCAATTCTACCAGTTCGACGAACAGTAGCACCTTCTTTGATACCCGCTCCAGAACCCATCAATACAACCCCTACGTTATCCTCTTCTAAGTTCAATACGATTGCTTGTACCCCCGTTTCAAATTCTACTAATTCACCTGCTTGTGCAGAATTCAAACCGTAAACACGAGCAATACCATCCCCTACTTGAAGTACCGTTCCTACTTCTTCTAGTTCAGATGCTGTTTTGAAACCAGAAAGTTGCTGCTTTAAAATCGCAGATATTTCGTCAGGTTTTACATTAACCATATCTAATATATTTAAGTTATGAGTTATAAATTATGAGTTATGAGTTGAGCGATTCATCACTTATTACTCATAACTTATCACTAATAGTTACATTTTATTGGCGTATTGATTTTAAGCAAACTCTTTCTTGAGTTTCGCTAGCTTATGCGCAACACTCGCATCATATAATTTATCATCGAATTCAATCACAAAGCCACCAATAATAGCTGGATCAACAGCCGTTTCGATTTCGATGTTAGCAGCAGTACTATTGCTACCTTTTAATTGTGTTTTAATAGCTTCCAATGCTGCATCCGACATAGGAGCGGCAGTTGTCACTTTCACGGATGAAATTTGTTTTAACGCTCTATATTGAGCGACAAATTCATCTGCAATTTCTGGCAAATAACTTTCTCTTCCTTTTCGCAAAATAATATCGATGAAAGCCATAGATAGCTCATCAAATTTGCTACCAAAGATTTCTTTTAAAATCGTACCCTTCTTAGTTGGATTAACAATAGGGCTTTTTAATAATAATAAGAAATCTCTCTGCTCAGTTGCCTTTTGGAACGCTTGAATATCGCCCATTACTCGTTCCAATTTGTTCTGCTCTTGAGACAAATCTAATAACGACTTGGCGTATCTTGATGCTATTCTAATTACTGACATGTTAATTAGTTATGAGTTATAAGTTATGAGTTATAAGTGGGTCATAGACTCCTTACTCATTACTAATTTAATTTTATTTCTCCTACTAATTTATTCACAAAAGACTCTTGGGCTGCATTTCCTTGCAATTCTTTACGAATTACTTTTTCTGCAATCCCTAATGCCATCTGTCCTACTTCGTTCTTCACTTCCAATAAAGCAGCTTTCTTCTGTGCTTCAATTTCCGCTTTAGCAGAACTAACGATTCTATTCGCTTCTTCTTTAGCCTTTACTTTAGCGTCATTAATCATAGAGTCTTTAGCAGCCTTTGCTTCTTTCATAATTAAAGCTCTTTGCTCCTGCGCTTCTTTGATTAAGTCTTCGTTCTTGCTATTCAAAGCCTGCATCTCTTCTTTCGCTTTCTTCGCCTCATCCAAAGCATCCTGAATATCAGCCGTTCGCTTCTTTAAAGATTCAACGATTGGTTTGAAGGCAAATTTGCCAATCAATACCCAGAAAAGGACAAAGAAAATAGAAGTCCAGAATAATAATCCGAAATCTGGCTTAATTACATTAAAATCTGCTAAGAAAAACATAAGCTTGTATTTTTATAAATCTTAAATCATGGTGATTTATAAAATCATCATGATTTGCATTTAAATTTTTAATCTTGGAAAGACTGACCCCACAACCAACCGTTGTGTAGCCAGTCTTAATTCTTTTGTGGGATTAAGCCACTAAGAAAGAAAGGATTAACGCGATAAGCGCAGCACCTTCAATGAACGCAGCCATTAAGATCATATTCGCACGAATATCACCTACTGCTTCTGGCTGACGAGCAATACTTTCCATAGCACTTGAACCAATCCAGCCAATTCCTAAGCCAGCTCCGATTACTGCTAATCCCATACCGATAGCTACAATTGAACCACCCATAATTTGAAGATTTTATATAAAAATTAAAAAATATCTTATTGGTAATTAGTGATTGGTAATTAGTTAGCGTAGACTAACCAATTTTATATCATTTCTAACTGCCAAACCTTTTTATTTTATTAGGAAACAAATTCTCTTTTGAATCTGGTAAAATCTGCCTACTGCCTAATGTGCATGCTCTTCATCGTGGTGATGCTCTTCTGTTGCTGCACCGATGTAAGAAGCCGTCAATATTGTAAATACGAAAGCTTGTACAAAAGCTACGACCAACTCAATCGCCATCATAAACAAGGTCAATAATCCTGCACCAACAACACCGCCCATTGCACCAGGAATACTTTCACCACTCTTACCGAAGATAAAAATGAAACTTACAAAGATTAAGATAACCATGTGACCTGCCGTGATATTGGCAAACAAACGTAGCATCAAAGTAACAGGCTTAATAAATAAACCTAATAATTCAACGGGTACTAAAATCAACTTCACAAACCAAGGTGTACCTGGTGCTGTGAATAAGTGACCCCAATAATCTTTATTTCCGTTAATATTAGTAATGAAGAAAGTAATAATGGCTAAAACAGCCGTTACTGCTAAATTACCTGTAACGTTCGAGCCTCCAAAAAATGGAATCTGACCGAATAAATTTAAACCTAAAATGAAAAAGAAGATAGATAATAAGAAAGGTAAAAACTTATCCGCTTTATCTCCTAAAAAAGGAATCGCTACTTCGTCTTGAATAAATCCGACGAATGGTTCCATGAAGTTTTGTAAACCAGTTGGTGCTTTTCCCTCATTCTTCTTCGCTGCTCTAGCAACTGACAAAAACAACCAGCTTAAGAAAGCTAATACAATTGCCATAGAAGTTACATTCTTCGTAATAGAGAAATCATAGAAAGAAGTAATCCCTCCACCGAATAAACCAGCATCTGCAGTACTCTTAGCATCCGTTTTATATAAGTTATTATTATAGCAAACAAAAGCAGCTTCTTGCTCTTTTCCATTTGCCATCGTCACATCCTTATGGATGACACCACTAATCTGTACTTCGCCTGCTGGAAATCCTGCATCTACAATTCTTTTAACTGAACCACCATCTAACACATAGCCATTGTAAGCAACGTGTCCATCTCCGTGACCGATTAAATCTGCATGAAATTTAGAGGCCATAAAGAAATCCCATCCTTTATCTGGTGCATATAAAATGACTGGTAATGGAATTTGGATTGGTCCAATACTATAAACGTTTGCGTCAGAAATATGATGAATCGCATTATCTCCTGCATTGAACTCATGATGAGCCGCTTCGCCACAGATAGTTGCATGTCCATCTCCGTGGTCATGATTATCGTGAGCTAGGCCTATTAGGGCAAATGCGAGAATGTATATGGTAGATAAGAAAAAACGAAGCATGGATAAATTATTTTGAAATTCTGCTTTTTAAAGGGCAATGTGGCTTCAAGTCAAAAAAACGACCTAAATGGCTATTTTTTATTACTTTTTAGCCTCTTTTCAAAAATCGGTGCAAAGGTATTACTAAATAGTTGCTAAAAAAAGGGGATTCCTCTCTTTTTTTAAGAAATATTGAATGTTTTTAAGGCGGTGAAAATCAAGGATTTGAGCATTATTTAAAATAAAAAAAGAGGAAAATTCTGTTATTTTCACATAAAGCCATATTTAATTCTAATCAATTAGTTAAGCATCTAAATTAATTACATTTATTAGTAAAAAACCAAATTTTCGCATGCCGTCATTCATCTATCTTTTTTGGGGATTCATATAAAAAACGATTGCCTTTCACCTTTTTTAATGCAATTTGCTGCTGTTTCTAAGTCTATAAAAATTTAAATTTCAGCCAATGTCCAATCCAGAAGTTAATAAATTAGCCCTTGCCGAACCAATTATCCAACGCCATGTCATTTTTGCCATGAGCGCAGGTTTTATTCCCCTTCCTATTTTTGATATAATTGCCGTTACTGCGGTACAACTAGATATGATCAAACAGCTATGCAAAGTGTATGGTCAGGATTATAGTGAAACGAGCGGCAAAGCTTTTGTAGGGACACTTACGGGTACAACTTTAGCTAGAATAGCTGCTCGTGGTGTTGGCTCTATTTTTAAGGTCATTCCAGTTATTGGTTCTGCTTTGGGTGGCGCAACGGTGGCAGCTTTTTCTGGTGCGACAACCTATGCCATTGGTCAAGTCGTCGCTCGACATTTTGATTCTGGTGGGTCTATCTTAGATTTTGATAGTTCGGATTTAAAAGATTTCTATGAGGAACAAGTCGAAAAAGGTAAAGAAATGGTGGAAGAATGGCAAACGACTATCGATGAAACGTTGGAAGACGTGAAAACTAGTACAGAAGATATTTTTGAAAATGAATTAGAGGCAAAGTTGACTAAATTAGAGGCGCTGAAAGAAGCTGGGTTAGTGACGGAGACAGAGTATAAGCGGATTAAAGCTCGGATTATGAAAAATCAGTAGTAATTATCTTATTTTAGCCATAATGCTCGATTGAGTAATATTCGGAAAGTCGCGCCATATAAATAAAAACTTAACGAAATGCCAACTTCTTAAAATGAGAAGTTGGCATTTCGTATTTGTAGTTAATAACAATAA
>JAFMDF010000430.1 GCA_017857395.1 Bacteroidota bacterium
ATTATGAAAAAGTATCGTGGGTGTATAAAAAAAGCCTAATTCCTCTCTAATGATTATATTGTTAAATTGCTATATTTTTATTTTTTAGCACGAACGGTACGATAACAATATAACCATAAAACAATTTAATAATTTTATCCCGTTCCTAAAGTCACCGCAAAATAAAGCAATAATAATACCCCTAATACCATGCACCATGCCAAAATAAAGCCAACACTATCTTGTCGATTCCATTTATAAAATTCCCAATCAGAATTGGGAAAGAGTAGGGTAGCGGAGCTATTATTAAAATTTGCTAAACCTGCTTGTAATAATTCTTTATCATGCGCCTTTCCTTTTTCACTTACGGGAATTCTCATTTTATTATAAAAGGGAAGGAGTAAATCTTCTTGTTTGACTTTGAATAATAGAGAGCCTATTATCAATAAAATAAAAGGAAAGATTAAGCGGATCAACAAGCGAATAGACTCATTGAGGGCATAAGGATTTTTGCTTAAATCAAAGCCTATGGCGTCCAATAATAATAACTCTAAGTAGATATAGCCATTGCCTTGTAGCGAATTATTTGGGGTGCTGCTGACTCCTTTTGACCAATAAATAGCCTTTTTAGGCAACTGATAGGCTTTTTTGAATTTATCGCCTACTATTAATACCGCTGGTTGAGTGCCTACGGGTTTATTATTGGCAACTACCTGATTCCATTGGGCAATAGCTTGATTGCGATTGGCAACATCCATTGGGCGAGCCGTATATTCCCGTTCCATTGCAGGTGGATTGGTTTGTTTGACTAATCCCTCCGACGTTCGCATTTGTGGGAAAAATAAGGGCAATAAAATGGGAATTAAATAAAACAAAGAAAAAGAACCTACAATACTTAACCAAGCCCCTTTTTTATTGGCTTTTCTCCATTTTAAACCCAACCAAAAGGCAGCGGCAAAGACGACAAAAAATTCCCAAATAAATTTTAATATTTGTAGAATGTTATCAAACTGAGTTGTGATAATCGCGCCGCCAATTAGAAAAAATGCCCCTGCTATCCTGCCTACAAAAATCAATTTTTTTTCAGATGGATTGTCTGCAAATGGTTTATACAAGTTATTGACAATCAGTCCAGAAACAGTCAACATCAAACAATCTGCTGTGGACATCAACGCTGCCATCATACTCGCCAGCATCAAACCAATTAACCCCATATTCAAAGGGCCTAATAAGGCTCTGGTGGCATGCCCCCAAGTTAAATCAGGATTGTTTATTTCTTTGCTAAATAAGAGAATCGCTGCTAAACCTAACATTCCCCAAAGGATGGTCACCACTCGTTTCATAAACGTGCCCGTCACAAAGCCAATCCGAGCGGAATATTCATCTTTAGCAGCTCCTGCGGTCACTAGTTGATTGGGTTGCGTGACGACTGTTAAGCCCGAAACCAAAGCGGCAGTTAAGATAAAATACCAGGTAAAATCAATGGTTTGGGGCGCACCAAATATTTCAAAAGAATCTTCTGGTAATTGTTGATGTAAATGCGTCAAGGCAGATATCATTCCATTACCACCATACAGTTCATTAATGCTCGACCATGCAAAGGGTAAAAGAATGATGGATAGAATTATTATAAAAACGCCCTGCAAAAGGTCCGTATAAACGGCGGCCTCTAAACCACCGAGAATGGTATATAATAAGACGATAAAACAAATTGCCCAAATCAGCATCGTTTCATTCAAATAAGAAAAAATACTTCTGGGATTCGCTTTACGCAATTGATCTAATTCTTCCAAAGCAGCAGGGGTAAACTGACTAATATCACTTGCTTCTAATCGTTTTAAGGATTCCGATTGACTTAATTCAATGGTTTCGGCGCTAGTCAATTCCGTTTTAGGTTTTGGTGTCATTGCAGTAGCCGTTTTAGCCACCGCCATGTAACCCACTGATAATAAGCCCATCATCCCAATCGAGGCGATTAGCGCATAAGTGGCTGCCATTCCATTCGAGCCATATCTTTCTTTGTAAAAATCACCCATGGTCAGCATTCTCATCCTTCTTAACCATGGGGCAGTTATCCAGAAAAGGGGTGTGACAAAAAGCATTAAGAGCGAACTCCAAATACCTGCTGCGCCATTATTAAAAGTCGTCGTAGCTACGCCTGCTGGCCCATCGGCGGAGGTTGCCTGTCCGAAACTGGCAAAGGTACTGGTCAGTTTTCCGAACTTACGCCCGCCTAATAAATAATCTTCTTGACTTTTGACACCAAAACTTGCTCGAATACCGATGTAAATAATCACACCAAAATAGAGTGCCATGACAATTATATCGAGGTAAGTTAGTCCGAGAATCATTATTTAAAGTCAATTTTGAATGTAAAAAAACTTAGAATTATTTAGTTTAAGTTACAAATAGCTGGTAGCACAGGATTTATCCTGTGCTACCAGTTATTTAGAAAATTTTGTTGATACCGTTATGGCTTGTTGATTGTCAACCTTTGGGTACGTGTAATCACTCACTTTTACTTGTTCACAAGCTATCTCCGTTAGGCCATTTTTATAATAACTAGTTCGATTATCTCCCCAAATTAAAGAGCAATCCTTAATTGAAATATTGGTCGCTTGATATAAATAAAATCCAGCGGTATCATCCATTATCATATCCGCTCCTTCGCAAGGCCTACAATCATATAAACCACCTTTATAAACAGTCGTTTTATTAATTATAAGGTCAATTCCTTGAAAGCGAATATTACTGATTTTGGAAGGGTTTTCTCCACCGACAAAAATGCCATTTTCGCTAGTACATTGAATATTGTTAAAAGTAATATTAGACACCATTCCTACTTTTCCCTTAGTTGCTCCTTTGGGGAAACGAACGCCTCCATCCTTTCCGTTACTATTGGCGCGCGGAAAAGCGGTGATATAAATAGGTTCTGCTTTGCCCCACCAAACATCTCCAAAAAGGCGACATTCTAAGATGATGTTAGAAATAGTTACATTTGAAACCGTCCCTTCATCTCTATTTTGAATGCCAATTCCTCGGTTGCTGTTTTTGATGATGCAATTATTAATGACGACATTTTTAATGGCGTCCATGTTTTCAGAACCAAATTTTATGGCACAAGAAGTCGAAATTAAGGTGCAGCCAGTCACCGTAATATCGGAGCAAGGACCAAACTCTGCATATTCTCTTCTATTTTTAAAACAAATAGCATCATCTCCTGATTCGATGTGACAATTACTAATATTTACATTTTGAGAATGGTCTAAATCAATACCATCACCATTTCTGATTTTTAGACTATTATAAATGAAAATATCGCTAATCAATACATTTTTGCAGCCAATGAAATGCAAACCCCAATAGGCGGCATTTTGAAAGGTAATATTATGAATCTTAATATTTTTGACATTAATTAAGGTCAAAATGTGAGGTCGAGGGTCTACCGTATCAAAAGGTTTTAACACATAAGCTTCTTTAAGTTCTTCTCCCATAAAAGCAGCACCATTTCCATCAATGATTCCACCACCTGTCATTGTTACATTTTCCAAATCTTCTCCACCAATCCAAATAGTGCCTTCTCCTTTATTTGCTCGAAAAGCACTTTCGGTATAAACAGATTCGTCTGGATTGGCTAATAAAGTAGCCCCAGTTTCTACTCGGAATTCGATGTTTGATTTTAAGTTAAAAGGGCCTGACATAAAGGTGTGACCAGCGGGAATAAGGACACAACCACCACCATTATTACTACAATACTCAATGGCTTTTTGAATAAATTTTGCATTATCCGCCTGTTGATTGTTGACCGCTCCAAAATTTAGAATATTGTAGGTTGTCATTTTTATCCTTATTAATATGTAGTACATATTCAATGCCTGAGCAATATATTAAAAATAAAAATAGTAACCTAAAAGACGACGAAAAAAATAAGTCATTCGATTTTTTTTCATTGCTAAAAGAAGTCGATTTTTCTATAATTTATTGGTTTGATGGAAAAAAATAGGTATTATGTTGCTCTTTGAAAAAGCAATTGATTTTTTTTTAATAAAACTACTTCTGTGAATTTTCTAACAGCAAATATAGGCCCTAAGAAACATCAATCTTTAGCCGAGCAGGTTGAACAAAAACTACTCATCTATTTGAAAGCTAATAATTTTAATATAGGTGACCAATTGCCCAAAGAAATGGAATTGGCGGAGCAGCTTGGTGTGAGCAGAAATGTAGTGAGAGAAGCATTAAGTCGTTTGCGTATGATGGGGATGGTTAAATCCAAAAAGCGAAAAGGGATGGTGATAACGGAACCTGATTTATTGAGCGGACTCACCCGAATCATGGATCCTTCTTTACTCGGTAAAGATAATATGCAAGATATTTTTGAACTGCGCTTAGTTTTAGAGGTTGGTATGGCAGATTTATTATTTGTAAGGAAAAAAGTCGAGGATATTCAAGAACTAAATGATATTGCGAATAGAGAGGCAGCGGATGAAGCATGTCAAACATCTCAAGCGGTAAGGTCTAAATATGAGGTCGAATTTCATGGGAAATTATATGCTATGTCTGGTAATTCCACTTTAAGTAGATTTCAAAAAATGCTATTACCCGTTTTTAATTATATGGTAGCCGTAGAAGCTACTTTGGATAAAGCACCAGCTAAAGGAAAAATCAACCATTTTGATTTGATTGATTCCTTAGAGAAAGGGACTGCTGCTCAGTTTCGGAAGCGGATGCGGGAACATTTGACACCGCATTATACTAGACTTTAGTTATTAGACTGTTCAGCCAACATGGTCAAAAATGGAGAGGCCATTTTTCATAAGTATCAACTCATAATTAGATTAAAATTTCAAGGAGCTCATTAAGCATCTCATCCGCTGCGGTTCAGAAGCTTACACTTCTTCATGATTTTGGCCAAAAAATCAATGCATAGCACCGCTACGGATTTATCTTTTCTATTTTCTCTTCTCCACAAGTACTTTTATATTCCCAATCCCAGACTTGGTTTCGAGGGCGTAAGGAAAAAATATTTGCTTTTCCAATGGGGATTTCTTTCAAATAGTAATTTCAAACATCGAACCATTTATCTTTATTTTCTGTCCAGCAATCGGCATATTTACTTCCTCTGGTCTGATTTTTGAAATAATCTTATTCAATAGCCTCAAATTTCCAATATAATTAATAAGTGCATTTTGCCTTGTTACCTTTCGTGTAAAAAGAACCTTAATAATTTAGCATACCATATAAAGTAGCACATTTATACAAACTAGGGGGGACTAAAGTATAAATTTAATACAATTTGTAAGGCATTTATTCCTTACAAAGGCCAATTTTTAGAGAGAGAGAGAATCATTATGAAGGTACCTAAGCTAATAGGGCATCCTTGGCAATTACATTTGCTATGGAGCATTTCGTTATTGCTATCCATTTTTATCAACATGGAGGATAGCAATAAGGCTATTTATCCAACTATACTAGAAACGGTCAAGTTTTGTGAATTGTTAAGAAAATCTTAACAAAAATATAACTATTTGATTATCAATGTTAAAACTAACGTTTTGCAAGCATAAATCTTGGATTTAAAATCAAAATACTTGACCGTTCAGAGTATACTTCCTCCGCTGCCATTATATCAATCCGAGTTAATCAAGATTCAGATGATGCAGAACAGGGGAGCGATAATAGTGTGGATATAGGAAGTTCTGATTTAGAATTAGGAGAAGATGGGTCAGATGACCAAATTTGCGGCATGCGATTTAGGGCAGTAAATATACCGAAAGGAGCAGTAATCAATAGTGCTTATATAGAATTCTATGCAGACGGAAATCATACGGATGCGATTAATTTAGATATTTATGGAGAAGATATTGGTACTGCGGATGGTTTTTCTGGCAGCACGAATAATATTTCCAATAGAGATACCACCTTTGCTAGAGTGCATTGGGATGATATAGAAAGTTGGACGGATAATGCTTTATATCAAACACCAGATATCTCCTCAATTATTCAAGAAATAGTCAATCGCTCTGATTGGACAGCCTTGAATAATATGGCTATTTTTATAGAAATGGATGGTTCTTCAGGGACTCGCCGTGCCGAATCGCATAATGGTAATGCTGGAGTTGCTCCTTTATTAGTGATTGATTATGAGCCAGCTACGGCAATGACTTATACCTATGATAATACGCAAGCAGCCACTTTGTCTAATCAAGCAAATTGTAATACGACACTTTCCAAAATAATATCGATTCCAGATAGTTTTTTTATAGAAGACCTGCGAGTAGGCTTAAATGTAGCACATACTTACCGAGGAGATTTACAAGTCCAACTTACTTCACCAACAGGAACGACCCTTAATTTAATTAACCAAAAAAATGATTCAAACGACCATTATGATTTGATGTTAGCTGATGCTTCCCCAAATGCTATTAACGATAATACTAACAATCAAATTAGTACACCAATTTATCAAAATGACCGTTTAGCAGCACCCGATAATCCATTAAGTATTTTTGATGGAGAACTGGCTAAAGGAAATTGGATGTTAACTTTTTGCAATATTGACCAAGGCAATAGTGGTGGTAGAGATTTAACATTTAATAGCGCAAGATTGATGTTTGAAGGCACTCCATCGTTTACCTGTATTATTACGGAAGTAGAAGTGTCTGCCACTTGCAACGATAATGGAACAACAGTCATTAATGATGATTATTACACCATTACGGTAGCCCCAGAAGGGTATAAACTAGGTACAGCTTATAATGTAGCAGGAAGCTATAACGGCACTAGTTTTACTGCCAGCAACTTACCTTATGGTACTCCTCAAACTTTGGCGGTTCAAGTGCCAATTGGTGCAAGAACAGATTTAATAATTACAGATGTAGATTCTACTACCTGTAGTATTGCTACCCGATCGTGTATTAATTCGGTTGATTAAGCTCTGAGAGCATCTGAAAATTTACCCG
>JAFMDF010000431.1 GCA_017857395.1 Bacteroidota bacterium
ATTATTTCGTGTAATTTATGTATTAATCAAAAATTTGAGCGAACCTAGCGTTATTGGGAGTAGAAAAATGAAAAGAAGAACCTCAAATTTGTAAATTTTATCAAAATTGGCACCACATGAAAAAATCAAACCTAACCTTATTAATCGGTCTATTTGCAACCCTAAATCTATTAGGCCAAACCAACTATTACGTTTCGCTCTCTGGTAATAATAGTAATACAGGCACATCCATTGCCCAAGCATGGCGTACCGTCCAGTACGCAATGTTTAACGCCCCTCCAAATAGTATAGTTAACATTTTGGGAGGTACTTACGCCAAAGGGTGGATAGGGGTAAGTGGTACACCAAATAATTTCATTACTTTTAAAAACTATGATGGACAAGAGGTCATTATAGATGGCGGAAGTACAGGTTCACAAACCATCTTAATTGGAATGGACGGAGCGAGTTACATTCGTATTGAAGGATTAATTTTAAAAAACGCAACGGGTAACTTTTCTTCGGGCATATACATATCGAATGGTTCTCACCATATTGAAGTAATCAATAATAAAATATCTAATGTTCATTTTTCTAATAACCCCAATGCGACAGTAACGGATGAGACCAATGTTAACCCACTGGTCGTTTATAATGAAAATGCCACTCAATCCTGTAATAACATTTTAATTCAAGGTAATGAAATTTTTGACTGTCGAACGGGATATAGCGAAGCTTTAACCCTAAGTGGGAATGTAGAAAATTTTGAAGTATCTGACAATCTAGTACATGATATCACCAATATTGGAATTGATATAGCAGGAGGCTATGGAGTCAGTTCAAATCCAGCTAATGATTTTGCTAGAAATGGCGTAGTAAAAGAGAATATTACCTATAACTGTGTGAGTGAATATGCCGTTTCGGCAGGAATTTATATAGATGGAGGACAAGACATCATAGTTGAGCGAAATAGGTCTTATCAAAATGGTCGGGGTTTTGAGATTGGCTGCGAAGAACTAAATCATGTAGCTACCAATATTACTGTTCGGAATAATTTAAGTTATAATAATTTAGAAGCGGGCATTGGTATAGGTGGGTATAACTATCCTAGCAAAACTGGGAAAGTCACTAATTCCTATATTTCTAATAACAGTTTTTATAATAATAACACAAGTAATAAAGATTCTGAGGGCGAACTTTTGATTGAATATACAGAAAATTGCATGATTAAAAATAATATTTTTTATGCAACCAATGCGAATCGTTTTTTGATTGTTTCTCGATTGAATTCTCAGAATATTAACCTTGATTATAACCTGTATTATCATACAGGTGGAACGTCAACTGTTAAAGTAGATTGGGAAGGTGCAGTTTATACAGGGTTCTCTAATTATCAAGCTGGTGTCAATCAAGATGCCCATTCTAATTTTAATAATCCATTATTTCTAAATACGGCTATCCCCAATTTAAATCTTTCTAGTAATTCTCCTGCTATAAATACTGGCGACCCCACCTTTACCCCAAGTGCTGGCGAAACAGATTTTGCTGGACAAAACCGGTTACAAAATACAAGGGTCGATATAGGAGCGTATGAATATCAAAATCAGCAATGCCCGACCAGCCTAAACCTTACAGGCAGTATTAGTACAAACACTTATGAAACGAGTGGATTGTTAACGGCAAATGGGATGATTCAGAATGGAGCACAAGTAAGTTTCAAGGCGGAGAGTATTACTTTAAATACTGGTTTTTATGCACTTGCTGGAAGTATCTTTTCGGCAATAATTGCCCCCTGTACTGCTGCTGTTTTATCAGAACCTGCTACAACATATCGTTCTAGTCCAGTAGTTATTGCTGACAAAGAAGCGATAAACTCACTAGATTTACAGGTATTCCCAAACCCAATGTCTCAAAAGGGGACAGTGGCATTTTCTTTACCAGCAACAACAGCAATTAACTTAAGCTTATACAATGCGAATGGGCAATTGAGTCAACAATTATTGAGGAATCAATTTTATGAAAAAGGAAACCATCAATTCGATTTAAATACTACAGATTTGATATATGGTTTTTATTTCCTTCAGCTCCAGACCGAGAAATATCAGCAAGTTGTGAAATTATCTGTTTTAAATAAATAGCTTGGTAAGTTTGCATTGTTCCCATCGGAGGGAAACGCCCGTCTCGTCGGATTGCTGCGCCGTCCGATGAGACGGAGCATAACTAATTCCATATTGAGCTTTGTCTAGCAAAGAACGTCATTAGTCGGATTAATAAAGCTGGTTCTAAGAATAAATATACCTTTAGCGGTCAACGAAAAATAATGATTATTAGGGGAGATAAGTACGCTTTGACCCTTATTTATTTTGACGAGAAAAATAGGTTACCCGACTAAAGACTGTTTAATGAATACCTCAGAAAAAGCGCCTAGAATTATTATTATTGATGCCTTACGAGGCTTTTCCTTAGCGGGCGTTGCGCTCGTGCACATGGTAGAACGCTATGTGGCTGGCCCAAGACCACAAGCATTATTAGAAGGCCTAGACAGTGCGCCAGATATGTTTATTGGTGGGATGGTTGGGTTTTTATGTTCTGGTAAATTCTTCTCTCTTTTTTCCATTTTATTTGGTTTAAGTTTTTCTATTCAAATGGATGCTGCGGCTAAGCGTGGCAGTAATTTCTCTATGCGGTTTTTGTGGCGAGGTATTTTATTATTTGCAATTGGCTATATGCATCAACTATTTTATAGAGGAGATATTCTGACGATTTATGCGCTATTAGTGCCTTTTTTGATTCCGTTTCATAAAGTATCAAACAAGTGGTTATTGGGAATTGCGGCTTTGATTTTTTTAGGAATGCCTAGATTTTTGTCTTATGCCGTTTTTGGTAATGAAAGCCTTTTTGGATTGCCGAATGGTTTTGAAAACCCATTGGAAACTGCCTATGGTGAATTATTGATATCTGGTAGTTTTTTAGAGGTAGCTCAGCAAAATGCTGATTATGGCATGAAAACTAAAATGGATTTTCAATTGCTTTATTTTGGGCGTTTCTACTATACTTTTGGGTATTTTCTAATTGGTTTATGGTTAGGGAAAATTAATTTTTTTAGACAATTGCCCACTTATTTACCAATGGTCAAAAAGGGCTTGAAGTGGTCAGCCATTGCACTTGTACCTATTTTTGCTTTAATAGCAGGCACTTTTGCTACAGCGCCTCAACCAGTTGATTTTTCTAGTTGGCAACATATCTTCGCTTTTAATTTTATGGACTGGTTGAACATTGCCATGACAACGATTATTGGTTGTTGGTTTATACTAGGGTATCAAAAAGAAAAATGGAAAAAACGCTTGTTATTTTTTGCCCCTTATGGTCGAATGGCATTGACGAATTATGTTTTACAATCTGTTATTGGTAGCTTTTTGCTTTTTGGCTGGGGCTTAGGTTTGATTACTTCCCTTCGGACACTTTATTTGTTTTTGATTGCTATTGCAATGATTGCTTTACAGACTTTGTTTAGCAAATATTGGTTGAATAATTTTAAATATGGGCCATTGGAATGGCTGTGGCGTTGTGGCACTTATTTGAAATGGCAGCCGTTTGTGAAATAGAAAAATACCAACTAATGCGCTATTCGATACGCTTCTAATAACTCAATTAAACCCTCTATATCTTCCAAAGTAGAAGCAAAATTAGTAATACAAGCCCGAATAGTCGGTTGCCCATGAATAGGATAAACAGACAACCAAGCCTTACCAGACTGCACCACCTTATTTACAATTTTTGCAACGCCATCTGTTGCTGTTTCTAAATCTGGATGCGAAAAACAAACAATCGGCAACTTGGAATCATTCTGTATTATCCAACCATTTTTTATCAAACCAGCTCTCAATGCATTGCCCAAATTGATTTGATGCTGAATAATTTCGGCATATCCTTTCCAACCAAAAACAGCCAAAGGCAAATACAATTTTAAGCCATTAAAACGCCGAGACCATTGGATGGAATGAATATAAGGGTCTGTAATTTTTTCTTTGTCACCATCTTTAGGCATGTAGTTAGTACTAATACCAAAAGTTTGATGTAAAATATGCTTATTGTTAGTTAAAAATATACTCGTTCCCATTGGTACAGAAAACCATTTATGAATATCTAAAGTAATAGAATCACTTGTTTCTACGCCTTTTATCCACTTTTTATATTCAGAAGAAATGGTTACCGCACCTCCATAAGCGGCATCTACATGAAACCATAATTGATGGGCTTTACTAATTTTTCCTATTTCGGTTAAATCATCTATTGCCCCTGCGCCTGTAGTGCCTGCTGTACCAACGACCATAAAAGGGTGGTGTCCTGCTTGAATGTCCGCTTTAATCTGCTGTTTTAATAACAAAATATCCATTCTTAAATCGGCGTCAACTGGAATGGTTACAACTGAATTGACGCCCAAACCTGTAACTTTGGCTGCTTTAGCGATGGAATGATGCGATTCTCCAGAACAATAAATAATTGGTTTTTTAGGAATACCTCGAATGCCTTCCACACCGAAATTAGGGAAACACTCATTCAATGCACAAAGCATCGCGGTTAAATTGGATTCTGCGCCGCCCGTACAAAAAGTACCATCAATAGCATTAGTCGGGTAACCAAATTTTTGACCAAATTCATTAATCAAAAATTGTTCGATTTCTACGGCATAAGCAGCATTACTCCAACTAGCTATTTGTGGATTAAAGACGGCGGTAATATAATCTGCGATGGTTGATAAAAAACTAGCTCTCGGATTAAATAGGCCAAAATATTTAGGATGAGGCGAATGTACTGCATACTTTTTCAATCCTTCTATGGCCGTGGCAATAACGGTCATTGGGTCAACCGATTCCTTTAAATCATATTGCTGGGCATAGGCTTGAACTTCTTCAATATTTAATTGTCCAGCAACCGAAAAATATTTAGTGTTTTCAAAAAAAGTTTCCAAAGATTGAAATACTTCTTGATTAATAGCTGCTCTTTCGGTTGGATTTAAATCAAAGTTTACCATATCTTTTTTTCTCAAAGATACAATGCATTTAAGACTAGAACAATTTGTATTCTAAATAAAAAATAGTAATTTGCTTTCGATTGTAGCTAATTTAATCAAAAATACTTTCGATTATGGCAATAGATAAATTCGATTATAAAATCATCCAACAACTTCAAGAAAATGCTAGAATAGCTTATGCCACAATAGGCAAAGATATTGGGCTAACTGCTCCTGCCGTAGCCAAGCGAGTCCAAAAAATGGAGAACGGAGGATTGATTAAAGGCTATCAATTAAATGTTGATCATGCCAAATTGGGTAATACTATTAAAGCATTTGTAACTATCAAAATCGGCTTTGCTAAATTGCAACAATTCAAAAAAGAAGTCCGTCAATTTGAGGCGATACAGGCTTGTTACCGAGTTACAGGAGAAGATTGTATGATGATGGAAGTATTGCTCAAAGATAATGTGCACTTGGTTGCTTTTTTAGACGAAATGGCGGAATATGGGATTACGAAAACTAGTATTGTTTTGAATGATTTGATGGAGTCCTGCTTATAGCTGATTATCGCTTTATATTTAGCTGCTGAACAATTTAGTCTGATGTCAAAACATAAGTAATTTAAAAAAAACAAAAAATTTGTCCCCTACCTAAAAGACAGCCTCGTCATGTTTATGAAAAAGCAAATTCACTAATCATTTAAATTAAGCAATCATGAAAGACTTTATGTTACTATTTTTAGGCAAAGATTATGCAGAAATGGGTTTATCTCCAGAAGACATGCAAATGCGAATGGGGAAATGGTTTGAATGGAATAGCAAAATGGAAGCAGCTGGCGTAGTAAAAGGAGGAGATGCTTTACATCCAGCTGTCCGTCGAGTTGTTGGTGCGGAAAGGACCATTACAGATTTAGCAGCTACAGAAGTAAAAGAATTAGTAGGAGGGTATTATATTGTGACTGCAAATGATATTGAGGGCGCAACTAAAATAGCAGAAGGCTATCCTGATTATGATTTAGGAGGGACAGTTGAAATAAGAGAAGTAATGGTATTTGACCAATAAATGCTACAGGATAACAAGTTTTAACTCCGTATTTTAATCGGAGATTATGTAAAGTTGACAGTTTTTTTGTAGGCTGCTCTTTGTAAACTTAATTGTTGCCGTGTTAAGAGACAACACGGCAACATCGCAACACGGCAACATTAAAAACTATGAGCGAACAAAAGTTAATAGACCATTTATTTAGGTATCAATATGGTAAAATGGTCTCGATTTTGACCCGAATTTTTGGCTTGTCCCATTTAGAAACAATTGAAGATGCGGTACAAGATACTTTTATACAAGCAATGGTTGCTTGGCGCAATCAGTTGCCCGATAATCCAGAGGCATGGTTGACCAAAGCGGCTAAAAATAGAACCATTGATTTATTTAGAAAATTAAGTGCGGACAAAAAAAGAATTCCTAAGATAGCAAGCGGTCCTGCTGCTATTGCCCTCAACGATTTGTTCTTGGATAATGAGATTGCAGACAGTCAATTGCGTATGATTTTTACTGCATGCCATCCTATTTTAAATCCCAAAGACCAACTCTCTTTTGCTTTGAAAACAGTATCTGGATTTAGTGCCAAAGAAATTGCTTCCGCTTTATTATTAAAAGAAGAAACGGTCAAAAAAAGATTGGTTCGGGCTAGAAAAGCTATCGCTGCGAAAGATATTGCTTTCCAGATTCCACAAGGCAAAGATTTACCAGTACGCTTAAGCCGAGTGCAAGAGGTTTTATATTTGATTTTTAATGAAGGTTTTCATTCTAATAAAAAAGAGATTTTAATTAGAAAAGACCTTTGTGGAGAGGCTGTTCGTTTGTGTAAAATGCTCTTAAAAAATGCCTATACTCGACAACCTTCGACTTA
>JAFMDF010000432.1 GCA_017857395.1 Bacteroidota bacterium
GCTTTTCTTAATTTTATTTTTATCCTTTTTTTTAAGCGAACCTAGCGTAATAAAAAACATTATTCTTAATTGCAAGTATTTTGCCAAATCTACTCCCAATTAGTTTTCATTTTCATCAAACGTCCATTATTGAACAAGTTTCGTCCAAAATCGGACAATAAATTAACGTTCTACTTTGCCTTACTTTTCATAAAAATCTGATAATCAATCAGTTGAAATATTGGCATAACCATTGAAAATAAGTAAAGGAAATCACTCGACTGTAAAAAAGATATTTAATGATGCATGGTAAGCGGTAGAGGGCAGATGGAAAACTCCTTTGCACTCTGCCCTTCGCCTTCTGCTAAAACGTCCTTTTATTATGTTAAAAAATCACCTCAAAATTGCTTACCGACAATTATTTAGAAATAAGGTTTTTTCTGGGATTAATATTTTAGGCCTATCGCTCGGAATGGCATTGGCCATCTTAATTGCTGTTTTTATTAAAAGTGAATTTAGTTACGATAAATGGATGACGGAGAGCGAAAATACTTTCCGTGTTTATCGACAATGGGAAGGTGGTGGCAAAACGATTTGGACTCCTTCACCTTTAGCTAAAAAATTAGCGAGTGATTTTCCAGAAGTAGCAAACGCAGCAGGTTTTGCACCAATGGGAGAACGGTTATTAGAATATGCAGGTAACAAACATTATATCGAAGAAACTGCGGAAACAGATAGTACTTTCTTTCAAGTATTTGGGATGGAATTATTGCATGGAGATATTAAAACCGCATTGGACGAACCTAATAGCATGGTCCTTTCTGCTAATATGGCAGAGCAATTATTTGGGGCTATCAATCCTTTAGGAGAAATCATTACGTACGATGGTGCGGATGAATATATGATAACGGGCGTATTAGATAGCAAAAGTAAAAAATCACATGTTGCAGTAGATATAATTACTAGATTTGGAGATAATGGCAACTATTGGACAGGAAATAATCGCTCCACTTATGTCCGCCTAAAACCCAAAGCAAATGTTGCTGCTTTAGAAAATAAAGTAACAGCTGAAGTGTCTAAACTAATCGAAAAAGAATTATTAGCCAGTAATTATACGCCCAAACCAGGTGATTTACCTAAATGGGAAATGCAACCGATGCAGGACATTTATTTGCATTCCGAAGGTTTTGGTTTTATGGGCGGCCCTTCGGGCAGTATCCGAAGTATCTATATATATGGCATCATTGCTTTGTTGGTATTGATGGTTGCGATTATCAACTATGTCAATTTAACTACCGCTAGAGCCAGTCAACGAGGCAAAGAAGTTGGGGTTAAAAAAGTAGCAGGCGCAGGAAGGGGTTTATTAACCGCTCAATTTATTACGGAATCTGTATTACAGGCAAGTGTAGCTGCCGTCATCGCCTTATTAATGGCAGAAATTTCTTTGCCCTTTTTTAATAATGTAGTAGAGCGTAAACTACAGGTTTTGTCAGGTGAACCGATTCCTGTTATTTTAACTTTATTTGGTTTAGCAGTATTTACTGGTTTATTGGCAGGGATTTATCCAGCTTTCATTATGTCCGCTTATCGACCTGTTACGGCTTTAAAATCTAATTTTTTAAAAACGGGAGATAATGGTTTATTCCGAAAAGTACTCGTAACGGGACAGTTTGCAGTAACCATTACCTTATTGATAGTAATGGCTTTTATTTACCGACAGGTAAATTATATGATGGACCAAGATTTAGGGTTTAAGCCAGAACAGGTGATGAAAGTCACGATGAACTCTAATCAAACACATTATAAATTAGCCAACTTAAAAAATAGATTTAAAAATATTCCTGGGGTAGAGGAGGTAACAACAGCTTCTCATTTTCCTGGTCGATTTTTACCAGATTGGAGCGTTTTAATTGAAGGTAGAGCAGAAGGAGTCAATCCAAATGTTATTTTTTCCGACGAAGACTTTGTCAATAGTTTGGATATAGAAATGGTGGCGGGGCGCTTTATAGCCGATAATATAGCTGCCGATAGTGTTAGTAATTTTGTCGTCAATCAAGAATTTTTAAATCGCTATAATATTGAAGAAAATCCAATTGGGACTAGAATAAAATTCATGTCGGATACCGCTTATGGGCAAATTGTAGGCGTGATGAAAAATTTCCATTTCCAAGGTTTAGATCGTAAGATTCGACCATTGGTGATGAATGCGAATCATTGGCGAGGTTATGTAGGACTTAAATTATCCACAGAAAACCTTTCTGAGACCATTGCTGCGGTGGAGCAACTTTGGGGAGAAGTCGAGCCTAGCCACCCGATGCGGTATACTTTTTTAGATGAAGATTTTGCCGGCCAATATGCCGAACAACAACGCTTTGGTAAAACTATTCTATACGCTACCTTATTAACCTTATTTATTGCCCTTTTAGGTCTATTTGGCTTAACGGCATTTACAGTAGAAAGACGAACTAGAGAAATTGGCATTCGAAAGGTATTAGGGGCATCTGTAGCGGGTATCGTTGGTTTACTAGCAACTGACTTTATGAAACTAGTCGTTTTTGCTTCCATCATTGCTTTACCATTGGGCTATTTTTTATCGAGCACTTGGTTAGAAGATTTTGCACATCGAACAGAATTGGTTTGGTGGGTCTTTGTTGGCGCAGGTTTACTGATTTTAGTAGTTGGATTTTTAACGGTTGCTTTGCAGAGTGTGAAAGCTGCTTTGACCAATCCTATTCAGAGTTTGCGGAGTGAGTAGTTAGAAAGCGATGTCAGTTTTTTGAGATTTAATGCATGTACACAAATAGGCAGATATTGAATTACGGGGTCGGAGCAATGCTCCTTTAAGGAATCATGGAAAATTTAGTGTTACAGACAGCGCCAGAGCGATGCTCTTTTGGTTAACAAATAGGAGCTTTAGCTTCGATACCGTCTGTAGACTTTCCAATCTTCCGATTTTTTCTAAGGCGCATCGCGTCGTCACCGTCTACTGACTATTTGTCTGCATGTCGTAGATTTTTGAGATTTGGCATAGCTCTACATGCTAATATTTATCGTTCTTATTTCCTTCCAATCAAAATTATATCTCGCTTAAAGTCCTAAAAAAACAGAGATTGAGCGAGATATGAAAGTCTTTATCTCGCTCAATCTCTATTTTTTAAGTCGATTGAGCGAAATAGTCCACCCTATATCTCGCTCAATCTTCCATTTATAAGTTACGAAAGAATTATTTTTTTAAAAAAATACTAAAAAATTAGTAGATATACTATTTTTTTAGTAGTTTTGTTTTAAACAAAGAAATAATGAAAGAATTGACCAAAAGAGAAGACCAGATTATGCGGATTGTTTGGCGGCTTAAAAAAGCTTTTATTCGAGAGATTATTGAAGAATTTCCTGAACCCAAACCGCATTATAATACCGTCGCTACCATCGTTAAAATATTGGCGAATAAAAAAGGATTTTTGGTAGCGGAACTAATGGGGAATACCCATCAATATCGCCCAAGTAACGAATTTGAGGCTTATTTAAATAATGACCTTGCAGATATTAAGCAAGATTACTTTGGCAATTCATTGCCTAAAATGTTTGCCCATTTTGCCAAAAAAGAAAATTTGACGGAGGCAGAAAAAGAAGAATTGATTCGAATTATTAAATCGAACAAATAAGTCCAGAGGTTTAGTATCAGACACCTCTGGAGGTGTCTGATACGTAAATCAAGTCATTTATTTTTGGGCATTGACAATCAACGTATCAGTACCGATAATTACCGGTATTGAAAGTATCAGATACGCCTTAAGCCCCTTGCCCTAAGCAAAACTTAAAAATATGATTACCCTACTGTTAAAATCATCCTTTATCATTATTGTCTTATTGGCGTTTTATAAGATTTTTCTCGAAAAAGAAAGCTTTTTTGCGGTCAATCGAACCTATCTGTTAGCTTGTTTAGGTATTGCTTTTCTGCTGCCTTTTATCACGCTTCCGAGGTTAATTGAGCATCAAGGCTATATGTCAATGCTCTTGGAACCAACAAATACTAAGGAAATTGCTGTCATTATTCCTGACCAAAAGGTAGTCAAAGAAAAAGTGGCTGAAATCAATCAACTAGCATCAACTGGAGCATTGACAGAAACAATAACGCCTACTCCAATAAAAATAGAAACGACATCCGAAATATCTGCTAAAAAAAACATTGAGATAACTCAAAGTACCCGACTAACCGAAGCTGATAATTCAACTAGTGCTTCCCTGGAAATACCTATGTTTTCCTATGCTGACTGGGCGTTATTAATTTACCTTTTTGGAGTCGTCGTATTATCGCTTAATTTAATCGCTCAGATTGGCAGTATGCTATTTAGAGTTATCCGAAACTCCGATAAAATCTATGATAGTGATGGCATTATTATCAATATGAATGGCATTATAGAACCTTGTTCTTTTTTCAATTACATTTTTATCAATCCGACTAGTTATGATTTTGAAACTTATGAGCAGATTATTACACATGAAAAAATCCATGTTCAGAAAGGACATACTTTCGATTTGTTACTAGCCGAAATAGCGGTGATTGCCCTTTGGTTTAATCTTTTTATTTGGTTGTTTAGAAAAGAAGTAGAAAAGAATATTGAGTATCAAACAGATGCGTTATTGGTCAAAAATGAACCACAACAAAAAGAAGATTATCAAATGAATTTGCTAAAAATAGCGACTTATAACAAACCGCTAACTATTGTCACGAATTATAATCAATCCCTTATTAAACAAAGAATTTTAAAAATGAACAGTAAACAATCAACTCCATATAGCTATTGGAAATATGCCTTTATTGCCCCCTTACTTTTTGTATTATTATTAGTTTTAAATGAACCCGTTTCGGTAATTGCACAAACTAGTAGTCAAGATGAAATTACATTAAGTGAGGTAGAAAAACGAAAGATTGCCTTCGGTGATGAAAAGAAATTGAGTCACGCTCCTTTTGGGGAACAAACAACTACTCAATCCCCCTTTGCACCCAATAAACCAAAATTAGTAGCGGCATCAAAGGAGATAGTAAAACCCTCTATTCAAAAAGAAAAAGAAGCAACTAAAGTAATCGAGACTTATACTGATGTAGCAGATTGTGACGCTTTAGAAAGAGCGGCTAAAGCAAATGATGAGGAAACGGTTAGACAATTATTATTAAATTATGATGTAAAATGTTTATCCGAACAAAATGAAGGTCAAATAGATAATCTTGATTTAATTAAAGATTTAGTTCACAGAGACGCAGAAATATACCTAGAAAAAGAAACTGGAAATATTACCCTCAGAGGGGCGATGTGGACAATTTGGTCAGATGCTCGCCATAAAGCATATAAAGAGGCACATAACCAAAGTAATATTAACAATCCTATTCGGCATCCAGCATTAGATGCGGCAATCAAGGAAAGTAATGAATTAAGAGCCATTCAAATTATTAAAAATTTAGATGCAAAATATTTGGTTTACCAAGAAGAACAACATTTAGCACATTTGAAATACATGAAGTATATTTTAAACAATGGCGGCAAATTAACGACCAATCAAACAACCGTTTACATTAAACATGAGGAGGATGATTTTTATGTAAAACAGGATGCGGTTGAGGAGGTAACCACTACCAATAATTCCTTTGACAAAGGAAATTCGAGTACGGATTGTGTTGAATTATTAGAAGCCATCCGAATAGAAGATATAGCGAAGGTAAAAGCCTTAATAAAAAACACCGATATTAATTGTATAGACCCTAACCCTGGTTATGATAGGAGGGAATTAGAAAACGGTATGACTTGGCAAAGAACGAAAGCACAAACACCTTTAGTTGCCGCTGCGAGAGCAGGAAATTTAACCATCGGAAAATTATTAATAGAGGCTGGCGCAAAAGTTGATTTTCATGGTAAAAGAAATGAACCGCCACTTATTGCTGCCGCAGAAATTGGACATATGGAATTTACCAAATATTTGTTAAAAAAAGGAGCAGATTTGAGCTATAATTCTAATGCTTATGGCTCTGCATTAAATGCCGCTGCCAGAGAAGGACATACAGAAACGATGACCTTTTTATTAAAAGCAGGAGCAGCAATTGATGCCTCCACAAATGGGCAAGGCACTCCACTAAACGCCGCCGCTAGACATGGACATATTGCAGCCATGAAATTATTAATTGACAAAGGAGCGAATATCAATGCACAAAATAATGGGCAAGGTTCGGCCTTAAATGCGGCTGCTAGACATGGATATGTGGAAGCTGTAGCATTATTATTAGCAAAAGGTGCAGATATCAATGCACAAAATAATGGGCAGGGTTCTCCATTAAACGCTGCGGCACGACATGGACATTCAGCTGTAGTAGAATTGTTGTTGGCAAAAGGCGCAAACATTGATGCAGAAACAAATGGGCAGGGTTCTGCTTTAAATGCAGCTGCTAGACATGGTCATTTGGATGTTATTAAATTCCTATTAGAAAAGGGCGCAAATATTGACGCGCAAACAAATGGACAAGGCTCTGCTTTAAATGCTGCTGCCAGACATGGGCATTTAGACATCGTACAATTTCTATTGGAGAAAGGTGCAAATATTGACCAACAGAACAATGGACAAGGTTCGGCTTTAAACGCTGCTGCGAGGCATGAGCATTTAGAGATAGTAAAGTTATTATTAGCTAAAGGAGCCAATGTCAATAGAATGAATAATGGACAAGGAACTGCACTAATGCAAGCAACTAAAAATAACGACTATCAAATGGTTGAATTATTATTAGAATATGGTGCAGATCCCTATCTGAATCCGAGGAATCAGAAAAGTCCTATAACATATGCCTATGATGCAGATAATAAACGACTAGTCAATTTGTTGAAAGATTATAGAAAAAAGCATTAGAGAAACAGGATTTTT
>JAFMDF010000433.1 GCA_017857395.1 Bacteroidota bacterium
AAGCAATAGTTTTGCCTATTTTTTTTGAACGTCTTTCCGTCCAAAGTCTAAAATAAATGGGATAAGGAATATAGACGAGTCAATATCGGCGGCATTAGTTGCGACCAATCGGATTACTATAATTCCGAAGAAATGAATCAGCAGGTGTTCTTGCCCATCATTGAACCGAAAGCGAAAGAACCATTGTATGTAGGGTTTTTCCATACGGGTGCTTACCAAGAGGCGATTAGTGGGTATGGCGGTATCAAACATTGTCTGATTCCTGCTCCGCAACATATCATCATTGACCGAGATAAAACAGGGAATTTCACGACAAAAGTTTATCGAGAAGAACAAAAGGTAGATGAAATGTTGTCGATTTTAGGGTATTAAAAAGACCATTTTATTGTCAGATGTCTGACCGAAAATTGAAATTTTCTGTCAGAAGTCAGACTTAGGACTAGTGGTTTGATTTATAAATGATTGACAACTAATATTTAAGGTTGCGATGTTACCATGTTACCATGTTACCATGTTTTATCGACAACAAGGCAACATGGTAACATCGCAAAAATATAGGTTAATCTGTCAAAGACTTATAAATTGTCCCACTAGTCCATACTCTGACTTCTGACTTTTTATTAAATAAAATTCAAACATGAAAAAAGTATTAATCATTGGTGCAGGTGGCGTTGGCGGCGTAGTCGTTGCCAAATGTGCACAATTGTCGAACGTTTTTTCTGAAATTGTATTGGCAAGTCGCACCGAATCAAAGTGTATGGCAATTGCCAAACAAATTAAACAAAACTATGGGGTAACAGTAGAAACAGCACAAGTAGATGCGGATAATGTACCCGAATTAGTGGCGTTGATTAATAAAGTCCAACCATTTATGGTGATTAATGTGGCTTTACCTTACCAAGATTTGACGATTATGGATGCTTGTTTAGAAACGGGCGTACATTATTTAGATACGGCAAATTATGAACCGAAAGACGAGGCAAAGTTTGAATATAGCTGGCAATGGGCGTATCAAGACCGATTTAAAGATGCGGGGCTAATGGCCTTATTAGGTTCTGGATTTGACCCTGGCGCAACGAGTGTTTTTACAGCTTATGCAGCTAAACATTATTTCGATGAAATTCAATATTTAGATATTATTGATGTCAATGGTGGTGACCACGGCTACCCTTTTGCCACCAATTTCAATCCAGAAATTAATATCCGAGAGGTGACGGCGGAATGTCGGCATTGGGAAAATGGCGAATTTGTAACAACGCCAGCCATGTCTAAAAGTCAATCCTTTACCTGTCCTGATAATGTAGGTACTTATAACATTTACAGAATGTACCATGAGGAATTGGAATCTTTAACCAAGAATTTTCCGACCCTCAAAAAAGCCCAATTTTGGATGTCTTTTGGCGATGCTTATTTAAAGCATTTAGAAGTGTTGGGTAATGTAGGGATGATTGGTATTGAGCCTGTCGAATTTAATGGACAGCAAATTATACCCATTCAATTTTTGAAGAAATTATTACCAGACCCGTCCACTTTAGGTCCACGAACAAAAGGAGAAATTTGCATTGGTTGTTTGGTCAAAGGGATTAAAGATGGACAGAAAAAATCCGTCTTTATTTATACCGTTAAAGACCACCAAGATTGTTATAAAGAAGTCCAATCTCAAGCTATCTCCTACTCTACTGGCGTACCTTGTATGGTGGGTGCTAAGATGATGATTGAAGGACACTGGTTAAAAGCAGGTGTCTGGAATTTAGAAGAATTAAACCCTGATCCTTTTATCAAAGATTTGGATAAATATGGAATGCCTGTTCGAGTGATTGAGCAGGATGGATGGGGAGATTTGGAAGTTTAACGAGTTGCGAGTTGCGGGTTGCGGGTTGCGAGTTTTCGAGCGTGACAAACCCGCAACCCACATCTCGCAACCCGAACCTCGCAACCCGTAACTCATAAAATGACTATCAACAGCAAAACTTTTTTCAATTTCAATCCCCATTCCGTTCCGTCTCCCTGCTTTGTCGTAGATGAAGTAGCTATTGAGCATAATTTGCAAATCCTAAAAAGGGTGCAAGTCGAATCGGGGGCTAAGGTGTTACTTGCCTTAAAAGCTTTCTCCATGTTCAGTTTAGCCCCCTTAATTTGTAAATATTTACAAGGAACTTGTGCAAGTGGATTGCATGAGGCGCAATTGGGCTATGAAGAATTTGGAGGAAACAAAAAAGGGGGCGACAAACGAGAGGTACATACCTATTCTGTAGCTTATACCAAAAAGGATTTGCAACAAGTCTTAGCTATTTCTGACCATGTAGTGTTTAATTCTTTTTATCAATGGCAGTATTATCAGCCAATGATTCAAGCAGCCAAAAAGGAACGGCCTTCCCTAAGTTTTGGTTTGCGCATTAATCCAATGCATTCAGAAGGGGCAACGGCTATTTATAACCCTTGTGCGCCCGGTTCTCGATTAGGGATTACGATTGATAAATTCAAAGAGCATGCCCCTAAACCAACCGATTTAAACGGCATTAGTGGCTTACACTTTCATACCCTTTGTGAACAAGGATTTGAGCCTTTAGACCGAACTTTGGATGCAGTAGAAAAGCAATTTGGCGAATATTTGCCTCATTTAAAATGGGTCAATTTTGGTGGTGGACACCATATTACTCACCAAGATTATGAAGTAGATAGATTGATTAATAGAATCAAAGCATTTCAAAAAAAATACCAAGTACAAATTTATTTAGAACCTGGTGAAGCGATTGCCATTCATACAGGCGTTTTGGTAAGCGAAGTATTGGATTTTGGACATAATCAATTAGCTATTGCCATTTTAGATACTTCGGCAAATTGCCACATGCCCGATACGATTGAAATGCCTTATCAAGCGGAAATTATTACAGGTACACAGAAAGCCGCTGGCGTTGCCAATGAAAAACGATATACCTATCGTTTGGGTGGACAGACTTGTTTGGCAGGTGATGTGATTGGAGATTATAGTTTTGATAATCCATTGCAAATTGGGCAACGCTTGATGTTTGATGATATGGCGCATTATACAATGGTCAAAACGACTACTTTTAATGGGATTCGATTGCCGTCTATTGCTATTTGGAATTCTAAGACAAATGCTGTTCGAGTGGTTCGGGAGTTTGGGTATGAAGATTTTCGGAATCGTTTGTCATGATTTTTTAATATACGTATTCTGGTTTTTACTTTAAATAATCAACGTCCTGACGACTCCTCCTATTATTTAAATCATCTATAATCTATGGAAGACTTTAACCAATTAGCCGCACCGGGATACCCTATTTTTTTAGGTTCAGAATTTGAACATCCACCCATAGATAAGGCTCGCTTTCATATCTTACCTGTACCTTATGAGGCAACCGTCTCTTATCAAGGTGGAACGGGATTAGGTCCTGCAAAAATTCTGGAAGCCTCTTGGCAATTAGAAACTTGGGATGGCTATAGTACACCCTGTGAGCAGGGTATCTACACGCATCCACCTGTAAATGTTAAAGGGAAAGGCGCTAAAGTCATCAAAAATATCGCCAAAGACATTCAAAAAATTGTCAAAATGGGTGGTTTTCCAATTGCGCTGGGCGGTGAACATTCGATTACTTACGGGGTTGTAAAAGGCTTATTGGATGCAGGCATAAAAGATATTGGCGTTATTCAAATTGATGCACATGCCGATTTAAGGGACGCTTATTTAGGCGATAAATATAGTCACGCCTCGGTGATGAAACGAGTGGTTGATGAAGGTATTCCTGTTTTCCAATTAGGCGTTCGTGCCTTGTGTCATGAAGAAGTGGCTGCTCGAAAAAAACATGGCGTTTATCATTTGGATGCCACGGAATTAGTGCCCAATAATATCACCAGTATTGATTTACCAAAAGATTTTCCTACAAATATATTTGTCACTTTGGATATTGATGGTTTAGACCCTGCTATTTTTCCGTCTACGGGTACGCCTGTGCCTGGTGGCTTAGGTTGGTATCAAACTTTGGCTTTGTTTGAATCGGTGGTTAAACAACGAAATATTGTGGGTTTTGATGTAATGGAATTTGCACCGATTAAAGGGTTTCATGCTTATGAATTTTCGGCGGCAATGTTGGTTTATAATATGATGGGGATTGTGGAGCGGTGTGGGTGATTCTGTTGCCAATTGTATATAGACAAATTATTTCCCTCGAATTCAGTAGCGGTAGGTTTTATTTTATCACTACACAATGTACCTAATAGCATAATTGAATGGTACTTTTTGCATCGGCTTTATAGGTCGTCCAAGTATTCGTATTTTCAATAATCTTATCTTGGCAACTGGCACAAAATAAGGTGACTATTATTCCTATAAGGCTAATTTGGTAAAAAAATGACCTGCTTGCTTTTTTCATTTTTATTAATAAAAGAGACGAATGATGTAATTTGCTACCCTATCGCTAATGTTTAATACTATGTGTATCTCGTACCTTACTAAAGGTCAAATCTAACAATTTCCAACCAGTTGCCTCTTTTTTATAAATTTCGGTTACCGTAAATTCATTCGATACGTCATTTCCTCTAACATGTGCCACCAAGGTAATCCGATTCCAAAGGACGGCGGTATCGTCAAATAATTCTACTGTAACATCATGGACATCGGCTTGTTTATACCAAATGCTTCCCGTTTCAATAATTTCAAGCTCTCTGTCCTTATTCCATGTGCCGCTCATGTGAACAAATTTTGCTTTATCATGAAAAAGGGTAGCCAACTTATCGACCTTCTTATCTGCCATCCATTGCCATTTATCTTTGGATAGTTGGATTATTTCTTTTTCAAGATTAACATTTGGTGCAATCTTATGGGTGTCCCGCACCTTACTAAAGGTCAAGTCTAACAATTTCCATCCATCTGCTCCTTTTTTATAAATTTCAGTCACCGTAAATTCATTCGATACATCATTTCCTCTAACATGTGCCACCAAAGTAATGCGATTCCAAAGGACGGCAGTATTGTCAAAAATTTCCACCACCACATCATGTACATCGGCTTGTTTGTACCAAATACTTCCAGATTCAATAATTTCGAGTTCTCTGTCCTTATTCCAGGTGCCACTCATGTGGACAAATTTTGATTTATCATGAAAAAGGGTAGCCAATTTATCCACATTTTTGTCTGCCATCCATTGCCACTTCTCTTTGGATAGTTGAGTAACTTCCTGTTCGATGGTGAGGTTTTGTGCGAATGAACATTGCACAGAGAGGGCGATTAAAAACAATCCGAAGAGTAATTTTTTCATAATGATGCGTATAAACAGTTATAATTTTTTTAGCGTAACGTATTTCTTTTGTGGCTAATTTTTCTGTTGATAAAGTGATTTTGACTACACCGTTACTTTCTCTTAGCTGATACATTTTGGTAATTCTAGTAATAGGTGTAATTCAAGGTTTTATTCTATTTTAAATAGCAAACTAAGCTCTATTTTTCTGAATAAAATTATAGAAATCGAATAATTGCTTACAAAAATCAAATATTTCGGTACTGAGTAGGCGTGAGCTTAGTCGCTTTCTTAAAAAAATTATTAAAATGCGTCACTTCTTTAAATCCCAGAGAATAGGCAATTTCAGAAAAATTCCAGCGAGTATGCCGAATGAGTGTTTTCGCCTCTTGGGCAATACGTTCTTTAATGATTTGAGTCGTCGTCTTTTCGGTAGTTTCTTTAATAGATTTATTAAGGTGATTCACATGAACATACAATTGATTAGCAAAATTGGACGCTGTTAATAATTTTACGGTTTGAAACTTTTCTTCAATGGGAAATTGACGCTCCAATAATTCTAAAAATTGTATGGTCAGATGTTGCGCTGCACTTTGAATTTTTGGACTTTCTGCATTGAAACTCTTGGATTTCATGGTTAAATGCAACAATTCTTCCACCAAGAGTTTAGCAATATCATATTTGTAATCATAATTAGAAGCGACTTCTTCAAACATTCTCAAAAATAACTTTTCTGCGCTTGCTGCCTCTGCTGCTGTCAGCTCATAAAAAGGAGTGGTACTTGTTTTAAATGGCAGAAAATTTATAATCCGTTTGTCTTTTTTAAGAAATTGTTCGTTAAAAAGACAGTAATATCCTTTTGTAATTAAATTCCTTTCTTCCCAACCAAATGGCGTATAGGGATTGGTAAATACGATGGCTTTTTTTTTGACAGGATACTGTTTATCAGAACAAAGCAATGTGCCACCACCAAAAACTAAAACAATATTGTACCACTCTCGTCTGCCATAGGCTAAAGGTTTAGCTCCTAGTCCAATTGCTGGTGACTGTAATGGAAACACATTAAAATGTCCAAAATTATTGCGTATGTCATTCGGAATCCATTGAAATCTACTTTCATAAAATTCTTGAATGCTTTCTAATTTTTTCATAAATCAAATTTACGAAAAACAATCATTTACTGAAGTATCAGGGAGCTTTCTTAATCCTTTAAAATCCCCAAATGCAAAATCCGTCCCCCAGTCTGATTAACAGGACTAACACTTTTTCCAATAACAATCCCATCTTCTGGTACTAAATACTCTTGGATTAAATCGCCAAAAATATTTCGCATAGTAGCTATGACATCGCCCTTCTTGACTAACTCCGTCACTTTAGGATGAACCGTTAAGATACCACCAGTATCAGTATAAATCCAATAAGATTCTTTACAGAAAATCGTATCATCCTGCCCTTCATCAATCTCACAATCTATCATCCCTAAGTAACCCAAAACATTGTGAATCCCCGTCAATCCTTCTCGAATCATCCCTTTTTGAAAAGTGTTAGGATTCCCCACTTCTAAGGTTATAGCAGGAATCCCTAATTCATCAGCTGTGCCCCGAAGGGT
>JAFMDF010000434.1 GCA_017857395.1 Bacteroidota bacterium
GATGTCTTATATGTCAAAGAACTGCTCTTCTAAAAAGATGTGGGGTGTCAATAGACTTTCAAAGTATCCCCCACCATTAACCCCAGACCACCGAAAATTAGTAAATAAAAGTTGAAGAAAAGATTTAATTTATTTGTAAATAACACGCCTTCACAACTCACAGAGTTGTGTTACTTTTGACATAAGAACCGTAACACAACTCTGTGAGTTGTGCATATATTATTACTAATTTGAGACGCTATTCAAGCAAAATAATCACCTTACAATATGACTTACCGCTACCTATTTATTTTTTCTATTATTTTAGTTTTAATCAGTTGTAATAAAGAAGAAGAACCAACTGTAGTTACGCCTGACCCTCCTGTTGTAGTAACGCCACCGACAACTACGCCAGTTACGCCTACGGAAAGAGCGGATTTTAGAGTTGGGTTCTACAATGTCGAAAACCTTTTTGATATAGTCGATGACCCAAATAATCCAAAAGACGATGAGTTTTTACCTAATGCGGCTAAAGAATGGACGAATGAACGCTATCAAAAGAAATTATCAAATATAGGTTTGGTCATGCAAGGCATTGAATTTCCAGAATTGATGGGATTTTCCGAAGTGGAGAATAAAACAGTCTTGGAAGATTTAGCCAACTCTGATTTATTAAAAGCCGAAGGGTATGAGGTTGTTCATATTGATGGTCCAGATTTTAGAGGGATTGACAATGCCTTATTATATAAGACAACTGCTTTTACCGTTTTAGAAACGGAAGCTATTGAGGTTCGACTACCATTATCTGTTTCAGAATTTAGTACGACCAGAGATATACTAATGGTCAAGGGCAATCTTGGAGAAGAAACGGTTTATATTTTTATCAATCATTGGCCATCGAGGAGTGGAGGAGAAGCGGCTACTGCTGGCAAAAGGGAATTTGCAGCGGGCGTCTTAAGAGATGCGATTGATGCTATTTTAGAAAATGAACCAACGGCTAATATTATTGCCTTGGGAGATTTTAATGATGAACCAACGAATAGGAGTTTGGTTGAAGGATTAAAAGTGAAAAATCAGAAAGCTGAATTGACGACCAATGATTTATTTAATTGTACTGTTTCTACCTTAGCAGCGGGTAAAGGAAGCTACTTTTTTGATGGATGGCAAATGCTCGATCAAATCCTTGTTTCTGGGCAATTATTGGATGATACTGGTTTAATAAAGGCAGCAGATTATTTTGTTTATGACGATGACTCGGTCATGTTCGAGCATCCAACTGATGGATTACGACCAAATCGAACGTATGGTGGAGATGAATATTTTGGCGGATATAGCGATCATTTGGCGGTGTTTTTGGAATTTAAAAAATTATAGCAACTAGGAGAGATGCCTTTTTTTATCATTGGTGTTTATTCTAAAATAAATCGTAGGAGAAGTGCTTCCATCCCGATAGCTATCGGGATGGAAGCACTAAGTTTTTTGGAATAAAGTCTATTGCTTATTTCAATTTTGTTTTGAAAAAATCAATTGTCCGTTGCCAAGCTAACTGGGCGGCATCCCAATCATAACGTGGTGTTGTATCATTATGAAAACCATGATTCACATCAGGATATAAATGGGCACTATACTCCTTATTATTTTCTTGTAATGCTTTGGCATAGTCTGGCCATCCTGCATTGACTCTTTTGTCATTAGCGGCAAAATGCAATAATAGCGGTGCTTTAATATTAGGAACTTCTTCCGCACTTGGTTGTCCTCCATAAAATGGAACGGCTGCTAATAAATCTGGCACTTTTACTGCCATCATATTACTAATCCAACCACCAAAACAAAAGCCAACTACCCCTATTTTACCTGTACATTCAGGGTGGTCTTTTAAGTGATTATAGGCTGCAATAAAATCCTCTAGCATTTCATTTCGGTCTCTTTTTCGTTGCATTGTCCTACCTTCATCATCTGTTCCTGGATAGCCGCCAAGCGGTGTTAAAGCATCTGGGGCAAAAGAAATAAAATTATCTAGTGCCGCTCTGCGTGCCACATCCGCAATATGGGGATTGAGCCCTCTATTTTCATGAACGACGATAATACCTGGCAATTTACTTTGATTGTTAGCTGGACGAGCTAGTTGCCCTTTCATGTTCCCTCCACCTTTGGGGGATTGGTAGTCAATTATTTCTGTTTTTAATCTATCATCATCTACTTTGACTTGTATTTTATCTTCATAATTGGGCATTAGAAAACTCAAAATAGCAGGAACAGTTAAACCACCTACTGCATATTTGCCAATCTGTTCAACAAAGGTTCGTCGTTCAATTTTACTGTGTACGTATTCATCATACAAGTCAAAAATTTCTTGATTTAAGCTATTTTTCATAATAATAATATTTTTGTTTTACGAATTTTTTATTGATTTGCCTATCTACGTCTTCCGCCTCCACGATGTCGTTTTTCTCCACCAAATTTCATAGCATCGCCTGACTAAAAATTCCTATCTCCGTAATTCTGAACAGCTGCATTTTACAAAAATAAAGAAAGTTTACTACTTTTGTTCAAATAGTCGTAGATTGTTTCGAGCAGAAACGTTGACTAAATCCAATCTTTAAAATTATGAAACGACGAACCTTTCTAGAAAAAACAGCCACGATTACAAGTGCCAGTTTATTACCACTAAATTTTATCAAAGACCAACTAAAACGTATGAAAAAAATAGGCATTCAATTATTTTCTTTACCCAAACTACTCGAAACAGATTTCCGAAATAGCGTCCAAATGCTCGCTCAAATGGGCTATAAAGAATTAGAGTTTTATGGCCCTTTCCCATTTAGTGCCGATGTTGCCAAAGCAAGCTGGAATGCCATCACGCCTTCCTTGGGTTTTTCTGGAAGTGGCTATTTTGGGCACACCGCCAAAGAAGTAAAAAGTATCCTCAATGAATATAAAGTAAAAGCCGTAGCGACTCATACTGATTTGGAAACCCTACAAACTCGCATGGGACAATTAGGCGAAGCGGCAGATGCTTTAGGTTTTAAATATGCAGGCATTGCGGCGATACCAGAAGATAAAAGACAGAATTTAGACGCCTATAAAAGAATGGCAGATGAGTTTAATAAAATTGGAACACAAGCTAAAAAAGTAGGCTTAAAATTTTCTTATCATAATCATGGTTACGGCTTGCAAGAAATGGAAGGACAAATCCCTTTAAATCTATTATTGGACCGAACAGACCCAGATTTGGTCTTTTTCGAAATGGATATTTATTGGACAACGGCTGGTGGTGCTGACCCTCTGGCTTATTTGGATGCTTATCCTAAACGCTATCATCTGATGCACTTAAAAGATATGAAGGAGAAAGTTACTTTTGCTGGTAATGGTGGTACGCCTGACCAATGGATAGCACTATTTCCTTATATGACAACTGCGGGGGATGGTATATTGGATATCAAAGCCATTATTGAAAAAGCAGAGAAAGCTTGTGTTAAACATTTTTTTGTAGAACAAGATATGGTTGCCAGCCCAGAAATTGCGCTTAAAAGGAGTTTTGATTATTTGGAAAAAATATAGGAGATTAATCGAGAAAATCCTCCATCAAATAAATTTAAAAATATTAAAAAAATAATGGACCTTTCCTGAACTTTTGAAGTTGGGGAAAGGTTCTTCCATTTCAATATTTCTGATATAAATATCGCTTTGGCGATTATTAAACCATAAAAAGAAAAATGGAAGAACTCCTTACTTTTTCGATTGCCGTATTTACAGGATTTTTTGCTATGACCAATCCTATTTCTAATATGACGGTTTTTTTAGCACTAACAGAAGGTGCAAATAAAGAGACGAAGCACAGTATCAATAAAAGAGCAAATTTTACTGCTTTTATGATAGTGGCAGTGTTCGTTTTATTAGGACAATTTATCTTTGAGTTATTTGGTCTTAGTATACCTGCATTTAAAATAGCTGGTGGTATTTTAGTTTTTCACCTCTCGCCATTCCTATCTTGGCAGGCCCAGGAACGATTGTTACCGCCATGAATTTTGTTTCAGATGTAACCTATTATCATATAAGTTTAGTCATCTTGATTTATGGATTAATGTCTTTGATAACCTACTTCACTTTTCGTTTAAGCGACATGGTTGTCAATACTTTAGGAAATAATGTCATTTCCGTTATTGGAAAAGTGATGGGCTTAATTATTGCTATTATTGGTACAGGTATGGTGATTGAAGGAATCAAAATAGCTTTTAATTTGGAAGTGTAAAAGATTGAAAATAGATAATTATCCGTTGGAAGATTAAATCAGTTGGGGTATATTTCTTTAAAACCCAACGGATTAGACTTCCCAACGGATTTAGATTTTGGTTCAACATTTTTATAATATCACTTTTTTAGCTGATGCTCTATCGACTTCAAAAAATAGGGAAACTTTATTCCACTTTCTAAACAATCTAGTTTGGAGCTTATTGCTGAAAAATTGCCAATTTATCCTTAAAAATCACCTTATTATTAACGGTTAAACTAAGTACATAAATCCCTTTGACTAAATCGGGTAAAGCCAATTCATAAGCCAATTGGTTTTGTACCATTATTTGTTCCATAACCAATTTCCCTTCCATTGAATGTAAATTAATGGTTAAGCTATCTTGGTTGGTCGTACTACCTAATGCTAATTTTAAGATGTGATGATTTGCATTTAAGGTCGTTTTTATCTGGGTTAAGATTTCTTTAGTGGAAACGGTTTCGCTTTGCATCCATACTATTCCTCCATCGGAGATTAAGTTATTTTCAAAATTAAAAAAACTAGCATTTTCATAATGTGCACCTTTGCCCCATTGAGTAGAACAAGGGGAACTTACCCAAGCGGGCTCCCAATAAATTAAGCCTATTCCTCCATTTTCTTGAATGCTGTTTGATAAATCTACCAGCCATTGTTTTTGATTAGGCGGATTTAATGGCGCATATTCAGGATGCGATTGATTGAGTACATTATTGGCAGTATCATTTCCAGCAGTTGTCCAAGGATAACCTGTTTCCACGACCATCAAATCCTTATTATATTTTTCCTTCAACTCAGCGATGATTGTTCCTACTTCGGCGATTGAATTTTTACCATGCCATTGTTCGTAGTAAGATAGACCAATTATATCAAAATCAGTTACGCCATTGGCAATGAAATTTTCGATAAACCAATCAACCTCAGAAGGCCCTGCGACATGTAGCACAATAGAAATCGCTACACTATTGGCAGTTTCAAAATCCCGAACTGCCTGAATCCCGCTATTAAATAAGGAACTATTCCGATTCCAATCTAAGGCCCAACCTGCATCGTTAACTGCTTGTGATAACAAAATTCCTCGGTTTGTTTCATTCCCAATTTGTATCATTTCAGGGAGTAGATTCACTTGGTTTAACTCATTAAGGGTCTGATAAATATATTGATATAACGAATCTTTTAAAACTGCGGTGTCGTCTACTATTTCCCTTCATGCTGCAGGAATGACTTGTTTACTTGGATCCGCCCAATTGTCTGATAAATGAAAATCCAATAGCACCTGCATTTTTGCCATCTTAGCCCTTTTAATACTCTTCTTTACATCCGCTAAATGGGAATAGCGTTTGCCTTCATTTAGATGATCATACCAACTTGGTGTATGCCAAAGTCGCAGGCGAACTAGCGTACAATTGTGGTCAGCAAAGATTTTGTAAGGGTCTTTTGGTAATTCATTTTCTTTATAAATTACCCCACAGTCTTCTAATTCATTAATATAGGAAAGGTCAGCTCCCTGATAAAAGGTTTGAGCTTGAAGGGTTATAGGAAGAAAAAACACAATATAAAGTAGGTATTTCATAACACATTTATTTTTAGGTTTCAATATATGTATATTCAACCAATCAACTGTAAATTAGTCAATTATTTTTTAGCTACTCATCCTTATCAGAATTCTGGGGCAATTTATGGAAAAACCCTAGTAATATTCGCAATCTGCAATAATGTCCTATCCTATCTTCGAAAATTAAATATCAAGATGTCTTTATATAAGTCACTCATTTTCAATTAACTCTGAAAACACCTTTTGTAACAATAACGAAAGCTTTTGCAAGTATAATACAAACAATTGCAACAATAGGTAAAGCATAGAATAGTCAACCTTCCTAATTTTGATTCATTATTTTTAACAGCTTGGATAACTAAAATCCTCTCCTTTCCTACTTAGTTCTTTTACTGTTACAATAATGCTAAAATCGGTTACATATCTGCTAATCATTATAATCAAAAACTACCAATTTTGCCAATAGCTATTCTATTTACAATAGGTCGAATGACTTATATTTTTTTAAAACATAAATCAATTAACTATGCTAACTGCAACCTCAAAATTAAAAACCATAACTCTTAATGGTCAGGAAACCCACTTGAGCGATGAAACCATTGAAGCTTTTGATGCAGGACTAAAAGGCGATTTATTACTGCCTGATGATGCCCAATACGATGAAGCTCGCCTACTTTGGAATAAAATGCATGATAAAAGACCTGCTTTAATCGCTCGTTGCGAAGGCGTGGCAGATGTTATCGATGCCGTCAATTTTGCAAGAACCCATAAGCTATTGACCGCAATTAAAGGTGGCGGGCATAATGTAGGCGGAAGCGGTTCCTGTGACGGTGGTTTGATGATAAATTTATCCAGAATGAACTCGGTTCACGTAGATTTAAAAACCAAAACTGTTCGAGTAGGAGGAGGTGCTTTACATTCCGATATGGATAGAGAAACGCAAGTTTTTGGCATGGCAGCCGCAGCAGGTGTGGTGTCGACTACAGGGATTGGCGGATTAACACTAGGCGGTGGTTTAGGGCATTTGCGCCGCAAACATGGATTGGCTATTGACAA
>JAFMDF010000435.1 GCA_017857395.1 Bacteroidota bacterium
CTAATTTAACTCTTTTCTTTTTACTGAAGCTTTTTTTTACAAACATAGGGTCTTTTATAAAATTGATAAACTTGT
This sequence comes from Bacteroidota bacterium, assembly GCA_017857395.1. GTDB lineage: Bacteria > Bacteroidota > Bacteroidia > Chitinophagales > Saprospiraceae > JAFMDF01. The sequence goes on from JAFMDF010000435.1 coordinate 76, forward strand.
CGTTTTTCCCAATTTTTAATACAGTGCCCTATCAAAGTAATAATGGGTTAAGTTAAAAAAGAAAATGATGACAAGAATTTTCAGCTTATCATCAAACTATTCATTAAATTCTAGTCATTTATCCGCAAAATATTCTATTCATCATTTAGCGTATTCTTCTACCGCAATAACCCAGCACTCCAAATCAAACCCAACCGATTCTTCTGGTACAAAGTCAATAATTTAACCAATTTCAACTGTGCTTCTATCAATTTCTGTTCTCGACTATTGAGTAAAAAAATAGAACTTTCACCAAATCGAAATTTCTCGCTTTCGGCAATTAGTAAATCTTGATAATTTTTGACAGCAGACCGATTAATCCCGACTTGTTGGCGGGAATTATCTAACTGCGCCTCATAATTGAGTACCTTGTTTCTAATCTCTTGAGATTTTTGGTGTAGTTTATAATTGGTATCCAATAATTTTATATCCGCCAATTCTATATCTGCCCTCGCTTTCCGTCTAAAAAGTGGCATGCCTACTTTGATGCCTGCTTTATAATTTTCGGTCAATAGTGAATTTAAACCGCCTAACTCCCCCGCATCTTTTGGTCGATTGACAAAATCCACACCGTCCGCTAAGAAATTAAACTCGACATCTACTTGCGGTTTTAGTTCCTCTTTTTTCAATCGTCTGTTAATTTCTAAGTCTTGTAATTTAAAGCGATATTGTCTTAAAGTAGGATGTTTTTCGTTGAGGTTATTGAGAATACTTCCCAAATCTAGTGCGCTTTCTGGCAAGCTTAGTTCCCTATAAAATGGTGGTCTTAGTAACTCACTTACTTCAACAGGCAATTCATTTTGATACCATAAAAAATTAGATAAATACCGACGACTATTTTCGTATAGTACGCTCGCATCATTCACCGCTATCTCTCGATTTTGTACTTGAATCCTACTTTCCAGCGTATCAATTGCAGGTTTATCGCCTTGCAAAAAACTACTTTTAACGCCTGCAAATCTAACTTCTGCTAGTCGTAGCGCCTCCTCATAAATCTTTAAATCATTATACGCATTCACCCATTCCCAATAGGCTTTTCCTGCGTTTAAGAGCAAATCGTTCACAATTTCTTGCTGTTCCGCCTGATTTGATTGGAGGAGAATCTTGGCTTGTTGGAGCGTAGCTCGGCGTTCATCAATCATCAAACCTCTTCCCAATGACAATTTGACGCCTGCATACGCCTGTCCTGCTGCGGGTAAATTATTTTCAGGGTTCAAAAACACACCGTTAGTCCAATTATAACCTGCCTTAAATTCCATCCCCATCCAACTGGGTATTTTTAAACCTGTCTCCCCTACTGTAAAATAGGTTTTGCCATCAAAAGATTTCCGTTGAATATCTCCTGCAATTTTAGGGTCAAAACCACCCCTAGCTTTTAATTGGTAGGCGTCCCCTACTCTATTCAACAAATTGGCTTGTTGGATGACAGGATGATATTGCCGTACCCACGCTAAATAAGCTGTTTCGGTAAAAACTTTGGTACTATCTATTTTTTGAGAATAAGCAGGCATACTCAGTAAAACCAAGCATCCGATTTGCCATATATTTTTAACCAATTGATTCATTTTTATTTTTTGTCAATTATTTTAGGTTCTTTGGCAACTTGTGCATTATTTCCATAGGACGACACAGCCATCTGATGAGACAGAAAAGAAGATTCTCTTTTACAAAATTGCAAAGCAAACCTTATTTCAAAGATTTCACAGGCGCTTTTAACTTCGGTTTTTCTCCACTTCCAGTATCTTCATCATAAAAATCTGGTGGAAAACCATTTAATTGCCGCCATAACTCATACCAAATAGGCACATCCTTGAGTAAAGCAATGCCTTGTGCTCCAGAACCGACTCTTAATGCCTCAGGCCAAGGTTTATCTTCGTGCGAACTGACCAATATTCGATATTTTCCATTCTTGCTTATATTATTTTCAATCGCTACCACATGACCGTGATAAGTGCCAAAAGAAAGTCCTGGCCAGCCACTAAACACAAAAGCAGGCCAACCATCAAAAATAAAGCGTACTTCTTCGCCTAATTGTATCAAGGGTAAATCCATCGGTAAGACAAATAACTCTACTGCCAAATCAAAATCAGCGGGCATAATTGTGACTAGAGCTTCTCCTGCTTTCACCGTTTCCCCAATTCCTTTTTTCAAAGCTTGATTGACATAACAATCCTGTGGGGCAGTTACATAATAAAAATCTGCTCTACGCAAATAATTTTGGTATTGATTTTCTAATTTATTGATACTTCCCTTCGCATCATATTGAGTAGATAAAGTGCTAAATTTTTCGCTCTGAGCTTTGGCAATTTTATTGGCATATTCATTTTCAATAGTACTAAAATCCAATTGAGCAATTTGTTGATTATTTTTTGCTTCGGCTAATTTATTGGTTGCTGCTACCACTTTAGCGGTTGTTGCTTGCATTTTCAGGCGTTTCCCTTCCAAATCGGTGAGCGATTTAATGCCCTTTTGGAAAAGGGTATCAGTTCTACTATATTGGTATTCTGCAATTTGAAAATCAATTTCCGCTTGTTTTAAAGCAGCTTTCGCACTTTCAATCTTAAAAGCCGCTTGCTCTACTTTGTTCTCCAATTGTTCTTTTTTGAAACGGAGTTCTTGCTGCATCGCTTTTATTTGCTGGTCTAGCGCATTCGCTTTTTGCCCGTAAGCGGTAATCGAACCAGATTTTGCGGCTACTTGTTGTTGTGTTCGACTGACTAAATCTTCATCAAAATAATCCACTTTTATCTCTGCTAAATGCGCAATCGTATCTCCTTTCTTGACAAACTGGCCTTCTCGAACAAACCATTTATCTATTCGACCAGCGATAGTTGCCTCAATACTCTGAGGGCGTTGTCCAGGATTAAGGGTTGTTACTTTTCCTTTAGTCTGAATATTCTGTGTCCAAGGTAAAAAGAGCAATAAAAATAGGATAACAAAAGTGCCACTTAACCAGAATTTAAACATCCGATTTGCAGCAGGCAACTCTATTTTTTGAAACGATTGATAATCGCTTTTATTCATTCGTTTCGTGACCGAATTAGGTGATATATTTAACATGATATTTTTTAGAAATGCGAGTAGAATGATTTAAAAATAAAATGCATCAATTTTCATCCGTGGGAAACTAAGATGCGTTTAATTTCCCACGGATAGCCTCCATGGATGATTTTATGCTATTGAAATATTTTGTAGTTGAATATTTTATTGATTAGCTGTTATAGAACAATCCCCTTACTTAAATACCTTATTAAAATGAATCCCTTTTTTGATTTCCTCAAAAGTCCCCGTTTCAATAATTGCTCCCTTGCGCATGATAATAATTCGGTCACATTTTTTAGCAAATTCCACATCATCACTGACACCTACTAACGTCCAGTTATTCTGTCTATCTGTTAATAAATCAATCATCTGCGTTTTATCATCGGTTTCCATATTCGCAAAAACATCTTCTAGGGTAAATAACTGAGGTTGTGTCACTAATCCACGGGCTAGAATCAACTTATTTCGAACACTTCCTGGAATGTTTTTTCCACCTGGTAATAATTGAGTTTGATAACCTTTTGGTAGTTGTCGAATAAATTTATCTACCCCAATCATTTTTGCAATAGCAATCACTTCTTTGAGCGGAAGGTCAGGGTAACCCAAACAAATGTTTTCTAAGATACTCCCTTCAAATATATCCAAGTCAGAAGAAAATTCGCCAATTCGATTATGCAAATCTTTGATATTCAAATTAGTAACAGGAATTCCATTAAAAGTAATACTGCCTTCATATTTATGAAAAAATCCTGTAATTAAACGAACTAAGGTACTTTTCCCTGCACGATTATACCCTGCAATACAGATTTTTTCATTGGGCTGAATATCCATTGAAATATTTTTTAATGTATAGCTGTCATCGTTTTTAAATTTAAAGCTCACATTATTTAATTCAATGGCAATTCCTTTTCCTGTATCCACCTCTTTAAATGGCACGCCACCTTCCTTATCTAAAGGAATATCCATCACTAACCCAATTTTTTCTAAGGCAGTCAACATATCGTAAATGGTTTCCATACTTAGAATTAATTTTTCAACTGCTGCTATGACCAATAAAACAACAATTTCTGCAGCGACAAATTGGCCAATATTGATTTGATTTTCGACTACCAACAAACTACCTAATAACAACAAAGCTGCCGTAATCAAGGTTTTAAAACCAATCATACTGGCAAACTGAATCATTAGAATCCTAAAATGGGATTTTCGAGCGTCCAAATACTTTACCACCAAACCATCTGTTTTTTGCATGGAAAAACGGCCACCATTAGATAATTTAAAAGTGGTATTTGCTCTTGCTATTTCTTCCAACCAATGCGCTACTGCATATTTATATTTACTTTCTCTTAAACTCGTTTGCAATCCTCCAGAGGCAGTTGTCCAAAAAATAAGCCCCACGACCAAACATAGAAAGATGCCAAAAAAAGCAAAAAATGGATGATAAAAAGCAATTAGAATTAAACCGAAAACAATGTTTAATACTGCCGTAGAAAAGTCCATCAGAATTTTAGGTAATCCTTTTTGGATAGTCAGCGTATCAAAAAAGCGGTTGACTAATTCTGGAGGGTAGGCATTTTGCACACTTTCTAGTCGAATATGAGGGAGTCGTAAGGCAAATTCAAAAGCAGAACGGACAAAAATGCGTCTTTGCAAGGTTTCTGCTACCACCAATTGCATGATTTTTAAAATACCTGTCAAAGCAGTTCCTAAAGTAACGATGCCCACTAAAATATAAAGGGAATTAGACATAGTTCCACCTGCAATCAAACCAATAATCGCCTGCACCCCCAAAGGAAGGCTCAAAGTGATTATTCCACCAAAAATGGCATAGAGATAAATATAACTTATATCTTTGCGATCTAAACTTAATAAACCATACATCCGCTTTAATGGCGTCCAAGCTGTATTATTCATTTATCTTTTTTGTTAGCTTAACTATTTTTTATGAAAGTAAAACTATCTAAATAGTTTACAAAAAATCCGACAACCTTTTAAATTGCCGGATAAATAAACTGTACCTATGTAAAATTAGCTATTACTAACTTTCTGTTTTTGTAAATCTTCTTCTAAAATATCTTTATACCAGTATTGGTAATCGTCTAAAGCATTTCTGCGTTGTTGATTCGTTGCTTTTGCGAATAAAAAGGCTTTAATTTTTTCACTCAATCCTTGCCACCATTTCTTTCTAAAAATTGCTTATCCGATTTTTTTTCAATGCCTGATTCAATGACAATATCCATAATAATTGTTTTAGTAATGCTGAAAAAATAACTTGAACAACTATAATTCCTGGGGATAATAAATTCGTGGGGAATTTAATACTAGATGTTCGACTTATTTTTTATCCGTTACTTAAGATTAAAAGGTAAAAGACATAGAATACAATTAGCTCATTTACAGTTTCTTACTAGAAATTCCTTGGTGCGATTTGTTTTTGATTCGTTTCATTCTTTCAATTCTTCGAGGAAATACATATTGATGATAATAATCAATTTCCTCTCCTTTAGTACTCGGCGTAGGATTTACTTGAAAAAATGCTTTGAGTTGCTGGCCTATTCTTTGCCAGCTTTTCTTTCCTGAAGGATTAGATAAGGTTTGCATGTAATATTATTTTTAAGTGAATAATGAATTGACAAAATTATTTTACGCACTTATTGCTATAGAAATATCCTTTTGAAATAGTGTACATCCAATAACAATTATACGATTTTAAAGTATTTTTTAGGCTTGATAAAATGCCTACCTAATTTACCTATACTACTTTTCAATCAATTTAAAAATAAAGAATTCTAGCATAGTTTCTAGTTTTTGCATATCTCCACCAGCTATAGGTAAATCGGTCAACATAGGGAGATGTTGGGCAAAATACATCTGATTATTAGCCATCTCCAAGATATTGGTAGCAAGCGTCTGAGGATAAGGAAAATCTGGATTTACCGCTAATAAGATATTCGCAATTTTTTGCCCCAACGCTTTATAGGGCGTGAAAAAACCCATTTCATTCTCCTTTTCTACCTGATTAATATGATAAGCTTTAATTCCCTCTTTGACAACAATATTATGCAATAAATCTCTATCAATATACTCCGCAGGTGTTGCCAATCGAATGGTATCAATAATAGTTTTTATTGTTATGCTTAGTTTACGCTTAGGGTCAATCACGTTCATTGAATTAAAATCAATCCGAAAACGTACCCATTCCCAATACCAAGAAACCAAATAGACCAATAAGGAATGTTTGTTCTCAAAATAGCGGTATATTGATGCTTCTGTCGACCCCATAGCCTGAGCTAGCTTTTTAAAAGTAAAGCTTTCAATTCCAATTTTATCAATCAGAATAATCCCTTCTTGAATTATCTTTTTACCTAGCCTCGTCTCTTGTGGATCTCTTAAATATAAATTAGCGTTAACTCTTATTTGCACAGAAACAGCCGTAATCGTTATTGGCATTTACTCAAATTTTACAAGTTTAATAGAAAGATAGCTTTATTATAAAAGAAAACTAAAAAAGTAGTTGAGCATAAAATTTTACCTAAATTCGATTTAGCAGCTACTATTAGGGGAAAAGATGGAGCGGCAATAGTTTGAAATTGCCGCTCGCACTCATAAAAAAGATTTGGCTCTTATGCATACGTTTTATCAAAAAACGTGACTTTTCTAGTTTCTACAGCATACATTGCTTTGACTAG
>JAFMDF010000436.1 GCA_017857395.1 Bacteroidota bacterium
AAATATTTCACGATAATTATTTGATTACCAATCTTTTATATCCAAAACTCACGTTGAATAGAAGAATGAACGAAAAAGATGCTTAAACACATTAAGTAAATATTGTATGCAATTAAATAAATTGTTACAATTGTTTTCATTACACAACTCAGAAGATGCCCTTCATAAAATTCAGTAAAATCAATTATAAATCTCCAAAGATTCATTAAAAGCTGCCCAAGAAAACCAATACCCGATATAATTTAATACTTCTGGCAGCGTTTGTCCTTTGCGAGCACCACTAATAGCTTTTCCAAAAACATCCCATTCATTCCCTTCATTATCTCTCATTACAATCGGTAATTGACCTTGTATCGCTTCAAAAGTCAAGGCAGTTCCATCTGGTAAAACACTTTCGTAAGCAGCTAGAAAATTCTTTTCTTGACTTCCAACTACGACTAAATCTTTACCTATAAATTTATTTTGCACCACATTAGTCGATTGGTCTTTAAAAGAATTAAATCTATAAATCATTACTTGTTCATTCACCACGACTCCTAAAACTCTTTCTTTATTGGACACTCGATTATCTGAATTATTAACTGGAAAAATGAGACTCGTATTATTTGTTTTATAATCTCCGTAGGGATACCGTTCATAGTTCCGGTTAAAGCCCGTGTTGGTATTCATAACCTGTGCTTCTGGATACATCTCTCTAAGCGTATTAAAATTCATTTCTACTAGATGAATCGGCTCAATTTCTGTCCCAATTAAATCGCCATTTACACATTGATGACTCATTTGTGACCAAGTACTATTCGTTGCTCTATCATAAGGCATTAAATTAGAATTATACAATAATCCTGAAACACCAAAAGTTGTCTTCTGCCCATTGATGTTATTATTCCAACCAATGGCTGTTCCTGTTAAAGGGCAATAGGTTAAGGCTAGATTTTTCCCATTTGATAATTCATCATTGGCTATTTCATGCCAATCCAAAATAGGATGTGGATAGGCTTTTACGCCTTCGGCTGTTTCAACAGCAATCACCAAATCTTCTGGGTCTAAAAAATCAATTTGACCAATGCTACTAAAATTTGGGCTATCTACAGAAGGAATGCCATCTTTTCCAGGGCCACCATCTCTTACTTCATTGGAGGGCACTAACCATTCTTGATTGCCAGTATTACCCCCTGTAACGCCACCTGTCGTCGTTACATTATCTTTAGAACAAGCATAAGTAAAAACCATTAAAAAGAGGCATGCAAATTGTGCTAATTGTTTCATTACTAAATAATTATTCGGTTAAAAATTAATTAATTGTTTCTGCTTCGAGGGGATTCTATAAAATACACCCGTTGTAAAACGATAAGTTGGCGTCACTTGAGTTCCAGTTATCGCTGAAAATACAGGCAACGAAATACCTACGTTAAAAGAAATATCAGGGGTTAACCAGTAGGTCAAGGAAGGATTGACAAAAATCCAATTTCCGCCTGTACTCGGTAAATCAACGGCATCTATTTGGTCGGGTGCTTGATTTCTAAACTGGATTAATACAGCAGGGTCAATAATGCTTTTTCCTACTAGCATCCTGTCGCTTAAACCTAGAGACAGTTGAAATTCATTACCAAATTGATAAGTCTGTACCTCAAAATAGTTTTTATTCTTTCCTTTAATGCCATAAGTGCTGGTTGCCAAAAAACTCATACTTGGTCGAATACCCAAAACATGGCTAAATTGCGTAAATAAAACGCCATCCCAAGCGCCACTTCCAGGCTGTAAATCCGCATTATAGGTTAAGCCGATTTCGTTTGTCTTGTCAGCTGCGCCTAGAGGTATTTTAGGGCCTATCCCTAGTTGAAAAACTGACTTATTTCCTTCGGTTGCCCAAACCTTATATTTAAATAATAGCACCGCATCTCCTATTCCATCAGTGGCAGAGAAATTAGTATTTCCAAATTGATTAATCGCCCGCTCTTGTCTGACAAAAGAGAAAAAGCCATCTATAGAAAATTTATCGGTAAAACTATAACCAACCTCAAAAATACCTGAGTGCGTTTTTCTACTTCTTGAATCATCTGCTAACCTTTGGCTACCTGTTTTTAAAGTCTCTAAAACATTTAAATCATAGGTCATTGCCAACTGAAAAGTCTTCGCCTCACCAACTGGTAAACCTAAATTACTAGACAATGGCACACCACCAGAACAACAGGTTTGGCTATAAACCAAAGGTGTAAGCAATAATAAAAGGAAAAGAAGGATTAGCTTTTTCATAATTCCATTAAATATTTAGTGAAGATAACCACTTCTATTTTAAAGCCGTTATTCACTCTTCTGTGATATGTCCGTTAAGTGACGCAAAAAAGATTTTTTCAAATCAAATCGTTTTCGGAAAGACATTTTTAGTTTGTTAATTGTATTTTTATTCTGTATTAAATTTAATAAGAAATTTTTAAATGAGTAAACGTATTCTACATAGTAGTAAATAATTAAATTTTTAATTGACAAAATATTAACAGCCTCTATCAAAAATTAAAATACCCCAAGTTTTTTATATTGCTAAGTATTTCTACATTTGGCTTGAAAAACTTCAAAAAAATAAAAATCAGCGAGTTATGCCACAACAATTAAGACATTTTTTATGCTGCTTAATCCTCTTTACTTATGCCTGTAATTCTTCCACTACTAGAATTGAAGTCTTGCAACCAGCGGAAATATTCATCCCCGAAAACGTAGAAACGATAGTGACCATCGATAGAAGTAAACCTGCCAAAGGATTTCTTAGCTTCTTGGAAGGTGCTATTACTGGAGAGGAGATTGGACAAGATAAAGAAGGTAGAAAACGTGCATTACAGGGATTAACAGAAGCATTAACTAGAACACCTAGGTTTAATGTCGTCCATTCGGGTTATGAAAAAACAGGAGCTAATTCTAGTTTGCGATTGATTGACCCCATGAATTGGTATGAAGTCAAAGCACTATGTAAGGAATTTAAGGCGGATGCTGTTTTAGCCATCGAAATGTACGATTCTGATGTAGCCGTAGTAACTTCTGAAAAAGAGCGTAAGAAAAAGGACAAAGACGGAAAGGAGTATATCGAGACTTATTTCGAAGACAAAATGGATTTGTCAATTAAAATGGGTTGGCGTTTATACGACCCTGTTAACAAAATCATCATTGATGAATTTACAACCAGAGATGAGGATGGGGCGAATGCTGATGGGGTTACCAAAGAAGCGGCAAGAAAAAATTTACCAGATGTTTATCAAATGGCAAGGGATATTAGTTTCGTCGCTGGTAGACTTTATGGAGAAAGGATTGCCCCAACTTGGGTCTTTGTAAATCGTGATTATTACACCTCTGTGAAAGGACCTGAACAATCCGCTATGGAAAGAGCTGCAAGAATGGCGGAAACTAAAGATTGGAGAAATGCTGCAAAAGTTTGGAATGAAGTGATTGCTTCAAGTGTAGATACAGAAACCCAAGGTAAAGCGGCTTATAATATGGCAATCGCAAATGAATGCTTAGGCAAATTACAAAATGCTAGAGATTGGGCACAAAAAGCGTATGTTGAATTTGGCAATAAAAAAGCGAAAGGCTATATCCAAACGATTGAAACTAGGATTTATGAACAGCAATTGGTGGAGGAACAGATGAAGGGGAGTAATTAGAAATCGTTTGCAGTAAGCAGTGTTTAGTTGAAAATCATACATCTTAAATCATAAATCCATTTAGTTTTTACGTGGTAGATTTATGATTTAAGATGTATGAACTATGATAATGATTTTTTCGACAAATAACTTACTGATTCTCAACAGGGAATAAAGCACCAATATCTTTTTGCCAATCTTTCAATTGCCTCTTCAGTTCCAAAGCCCTTTCAGGCATTGTCTCCACCAAATTATCCTGTTCTCCAATATCTGATTTCAAATTATACAATTCCAAAGCCCCATCTTCAAACCATTCAATCAATTTATAATCCCCTACTCTAATAGCCGCAGAAGGGCGATTCATCGAACCGTGATAATGTGGATAATGCCAATAAAGCGCATTTCTTGAAAATTCCTTATCTGTATGAAATAAAGGGGCTAAGCTTTTACCATCTTTGTGTTGTTCAGAAATGGTCGGTAAATTGGCTAAGTCTAAAATAGTAGGATAAAAATCTGTACTGATAATAGGTTCCTCACAGACACTATTTTTAGGAATGACATCAGGCCATTTAATCATAGTCGGTACTCTAATTCCGCCTTCATATAACCAACCTTTTCCTGCTCGTAGTGGTATAACCGAAGTAGGCGCTTTCCGATTTTTAGGCAAGGTGGTCAATCCGCCATTATCGGAGGTAAAAACAATAATCGTATTTTTGGATAAGCCTAAATGTTCCAATTGCGCCATGATATTCCCAACACTTTCATCCACACTCTGTACCATTCCCGCATAAGCTGGATTGTCTTGTATTTGTTTACTGTTTCCATCTCTTTCTGCAATAAATGCCTGCTTATTTTCAGCATTTATTTTTGCCTTCTTTTGTTCATATTTAGCCACTAATTCAGGCTTTGCTTGAATCGGCGTATGCACATTATAATAAGCTAAATACAATAAAAATGGTTGACTTTTATTGGTTGCAATAAACTGCGTCGCCTCTTTTGTTAAACGGTCGGTTAAATATTCTCCTTCCGTACCGTTTTCTAAACCTGGCACATCCCAATGCTTTCTTTTATTTTTATAAGGATAGAAATAAGATGCGGGTTGCCCTGCCCCATGTCCTCCTTTATTTAGGTCAAAACCTTGATTCTCTGGAAAGTATCCTTTTTCTCCCAAATGCCATTTACCCAAAAATCCTGTTTGATATCCTGCTTCTTTTAACGTTTCCGCTAAAGTTATTTCAGCTAATGGCAGTTCATCTTTGTCTTTTGTCCCAAGCAAGGGTCTATTTTTAGGATCAGACCCTGGAATCCAATCTGTCATATTTAATCTGGCTGGATATTTCCCTGTTAAAATACTCGCTCTTGTGGGGGAACAAACAGGACAAGCGGCATAGGCATTGGTAAACCGCATTCCCTCTTTTGCCAAACGGTCAATATTAGGCGTTTCATAAAAAGTGCTACCATAACAACCGACATCATTCCAACCTAAGTCGTCTACTAATAGAAATACAATATTTGGCGGTGTTTTTGGTGGAGGTGCACTTTCCATATTGCAAGCTGCCCAACCAGCTACTAGCAAAGTTATCAAAGAAATATTCCGTCCTATTTTGAATGACTCAATTTTCATAATTGTACATGCTAAAGGTAGTTTAAAATAAATAATTCTCAATTTGAAATAGTCTAATCTTTTTATTTTCCAGTAACTTCCCGTTACTGGAAATTTTAAAAGAGCCTCTGCGAACTCTGCGTGAAATACATAAATCAACAGTTTTAATACACGACCATATTTTTTAATGGCTAAATTGCTACATGGTTTTGTTTATTTTGAATAGGCTACTATTTTGGCTATTCTATTCCAAATTTAAAAGCCCTTCTGGTAAATCCATCGAGATAATTTTAGCTGCTTCATCCACTGTTATAATTAATTGCTCATTTAAAGGGATTAGCACGGTTTTTTCATTAATGATTATAGCCGCCATCTCTTGCTGAGGATACTCAATAATTTCTTTAATTTTACCCAATAGACCGTGGGTCTCATCTTGTATTTGGTAGTTTACATATTTTTCATAAAACAACAGTCCTTCTACTTCAAACACCTTTTCCTCTGCTGGCAATAAATCTTTAGTCCGCATAAAAATTTCTTTACCCGTTAATTCAATGGCTGATTCTTTGGTATTCTTATCTTCAAATTTAACAGTAAAAGGGTTTTCAAAATTAATAGATTCTACAAAATAAGGTATTTTTCGACCTGCCAATTCTAAAAACAGCACTTCTGCTTGCGCAAAATCTTCTAAATATTGGTCTGATATACTCAGTTTTAATTCTCCTTTGACGCCGTAGGTTTTTTTAGTAAAACCGACACTTTGATATTCACTCATATTTTAAATGACACTTATTAATAATGGATTGCAAAAATAGGGTTTTCAAATGATTAGTAGATTGTCCGCTAAAAGGTTGATATTTTAAATTAAGTTTCAACATACAAAAAATGCTGCTTAATCATTTCGACTAAGCAACATCTCTTTTTAATACAATAAAATTTTCTTGATGGATTTAGAATCAGTCAATTAAGCCTTTTGTTCCGCTGCAGCTTCTTCCCATGCCGTTACAAAATCGTCATTAATTCTATCTTTCCATTGTCCGTTAGGATTAGCTTGAATTCTTTTTAATAAAGCCAATTGTCTCGGAGATAATAGTGCATCAGGCAATTGCCGTTGCCCAATTAAACTATTGACTTTTACTGCTTGTAATTGAGTCATTGGGATAAAGCGATAAACTGTTTTTCCTAGGTAATATTTAGGTGCTCTGTCTTGTCTAAATTTTCCCGTATCAGAAGTAGTTCCACTACCAATTACACTTTCAGATTCCTTCGCTTGTGATTCGTCATCCGTATAGACATGACTTGCGCAACTGGCTTGATTGGCATTTTGTAATAAATTTTTGTATGCAATTTTCTCAGGGTCAAATTTCACTTTCACCACTTCTCTGCCATTCATAAAACCAGCTTGTGTTTCTAAAACACCATCTAATTTACCAATTTCTTTCTCCCCAGTCCAAAAACAATACATTGAAAAAACTGCTGATTCCGTACCTGTTTGTGCCGCTAATAATTCATCCTCCAAAAGCGTCAAATAAGCAGGTACTTCTAAGTCTTCTACTTGTAGCGCCAACCTCATAGCTTGTACAATCCCAAGTCGAGAATAATTGCCATTAA
>JAFMDF010000437.1 GCA_017857395.1 Bacteroidota bacterium
AAGTTTTCAACTTTTCTCAATCATTTACATATTATAAAAACGACTTTTCGTTTGCCCTATTTATGTACTAGTTCTATACTGAAAGTCATTAAAATGTCATCCTATTATAGTGTTCCTCTAATCTCTTTCAAAGTCATCACCATTTGTTCCGCCTCTGTTTCAATCCAATGTTGGTGTTCTGCTATAGCTTTTAGGCGCAATGCTTCCGTCACAAATCCTTCTGTCATCATTTTCACCCCTATTACTTTCGCTACATCAATCCAAATACCTGCTTTGTGTAAAAAAAGCGCCTCGCCTTTATTATAAATTTCATTAGCAGGAATCACTTCTATTTGCTGGAAATTTGCTTTTTCAAAATAACTAGATAAATCTTCTGCAATTGCATTATTCAAACCTAGATTACTCCGCCAATCTAAAAATGCTTGATAAAAAATTTGCATGCTTTTCGGCGGTGCTGGTGTCCAAGCCAAAGCTTCATGATTATAATCCAAAATAGAAATTTGACCGTTTGGTTTTAGCCAAGTTTTCATTTTTGCTAAAGCGGTTTGTGGATTATCTAGCCATTGTAATACTCGGGCAGAAACAATTAAATCAAATTTTTCAACTGGTTCGTACGCAAATAATTCAGTAGCAATGAGTGCTAAATTACGTTGACCACCAAAAAGGACTTTTCCTTCCTCGATTAATGCTTGATTTCTGTCAATACCAACAACTTGACCTGTTTTTCCTACTTTTTTGGCTATTCCTTTTGAAATGGCTCCTGCTCCGCAGCCAACATTTAATACTCGCAATCCTTCCTTTAAAATCGGAACTAAAGTGGAAAAATCTTTTTCAAGCGTTCTCTTATTTAAAATCGGTGCGGAACTTTTATGAGTTGCTTTCTTCATTTTCTATTGTTTAATCATTTTTAAAAAATAGAAAAGTAAAGCTTGTTCGTTTTGAATGTTGGTTTATAATTGCTTGAATTACGATTGGTAAAAACCAACTACCCTTTTATATCTCGCTCAAAATATAACCAAATATAAACCGCTGCCCCAAAATTCGTTGCATCGGTGGAAGCTAATCTCCAACCATCAGGTGCGTATTCATCCAATTTAGCTTGAATGTCTTTTTTTGAGCTTTTAGAAATATGATTTTTGTCAAAAGTTAATTTGGAATAGTAAATAAGCGATTCTACTTTGTATTCTTTCATTTAATTAAGTTGAGTTGAAGTAATTTGTTAAGTAAAATTATCCAGTAACAGGAAGTTACTGGACAATTGCGCCTATGCCTCTAATACAATTCTATATCTAGGCTTTCCATTCCGCAACTTCTCAAAAGCCTCGTTTATATCTCCCATCTCATAATGCTCCGTCATCGGTGCTAATTGATGTCTAGCAGCAAATTTCAACATTTCTTTAATCTGAAAAGGACTACCCGTTGGAGAAGCCGTAATTGACTTTTGTTTGCCCATCAAATGTCCAACTCTAGCGGTTACTTTTGGCGCAACCCCAACAATATGTAAAATACCTTTACTCTTCAAAGCGCCTAAATAACTCCCCCATTCCAACTCCACATTTACGGTATCTAAGACCATATCCATACTGCCTCTTAATTTCTTCAAGCTATCTTTATCATGCGTACTCACAAAATTATGTGCACCTAATTTTCTAGCTTCTTCCTCTTTTTCTGGGCTGGTTGAAAAAGCCGTTACTTCACAACCCCAAGCCTTTAAAAATGCCAACGCCATGTGTCCTAAACCACCAATTCCGACCACACCAACATGACTCAAAGGGCTAATATTATGCTGCATCAAAGGACTAAATACCGTAATTCCTCCACAGAAAAGTGGCCCCGCAGATTTTAAATCTACGCCATCTGGAATTGGAACTGCCCAAGTTGCTTGTACTCTTACTTTATCTGCAAATCCACCATGCCGACCGCCAATAGTTGGTTGTGCTCGATTACACATTTGGTGATGCCCAGTCATACAGTCATCACAAGTCAAACAAGAAGAAGCGGTCCAACCTACGCCTACTTTTTGACCTACTTTTAAATGCCGCACTCCTGCGCCTACCGCGATAATTTCTCCTACTGCTTCATGTCCTGGTACAAACGGATAAACCGTACTCCGCCATTCATTGTCCAGCATACTCATATCACTATGACATACGCCACAATACAAAACTTTAATATCTACTTGGTCGTGTTTTAATGCCCCCAATTCGAATTGGAAAGGTTTTAATTCTCCTTTGGCTTCGTGGGCTGCATAAGCATTTACTACCATAATTTTTCTGTTTTTTTGCGTTAATAAACTGCCTACTGATTACTGTCAAACTGCCTACTGAACTACGGTTGAATAATAATCTTTCCCAACACTTTTCTATCCATCATATCAATCAACGCCTGTCGAGAATCTTCTAAGGAATAAACTTGGTGAATATAAGGCTTCAATTTGCCTTGGGCATATAGTTGAATCAATTCCATCGTATTGGCTTGATTTCGTTTAGGCTCTCTTTGTGCAAAACTACCCCAGAATACACCACAAATTTGACAACCTTTTAGTAAGGGTAAATTCATTGGAATTTTAGCAATTCCAGCAGGGAAACCAACAATTAAAAAACGGCCTTCCCAAGCAGTTGCCCGCAAAGCAGCCTCCGTATAATCTCCACCAACAGGGTCATAAACGACATCTGCGCCTTTACCGCCTGTCAATTCTTTAATTCTATTTTTTAAATTTTCTGTAGTATAATTAATGGTCTCATCTGCACCATATTTTTTACACAAAGCTAATTTCTCATCCGTGGAAGCCGCAGCAATTACTTTTGCCCCCATCAACTTTCCCAACTCTACCGCTGCAATTCCTACTCCACCTGATGCACCTAAAACCAATAAAGTTTCGCCTGCTTTCAGTTTCGCTCTATCTTTCAACGCATGATAAGACGTCCCATAAGCCATCATAAAAGAAGCGGCAATCTTATAATCCATCATCGGCATCTTCGGGAAAACCGAATTAGCAGGCACGACTACTTCTTCTGCAAAACCACCTGTTGCGACCAAACCAAAAACTTCATCTCCAACTTTTACATTCTTCACGGCTGCCCCAACTGCTTTGACCACCCCAGCAATATCACTACCAGGGGAGAATGGCAATTCTGGCTTAAATTGATACAAGCCTTGTACTAATAAAGTATCAGGAAAGTTAACACTACAAGCTTTTATTGTAACTAAAACTTCTTTGTCACCAGGAACAGGAGAAGGTACTTCTTCTAAAACCATTTTAGATGGATGACCTAACTCTTTGCAAAGCATTGCTTTCATATAATAAAGTGATTATTGACCCGCCCGCATGCGCAGTCGTGCTGGTTAGTTAATTAGTGATTAGTTTAGGCGCTCTACCTAAAGTGCCACTAGATAGGAAATTTATTTCTTAAAAAAGGTATTCAAACATATATATTTTTGATAAAATGAATTACACCTTATAATAAATTGTTTCTCCTGTTTTTATCAAAACGTACTGCAAACATAAATTAAAAATCCTACAAAATAATAATTTTTAGTATTTTTATACTAAATTTGCTTTTAAGGGGTTTATTTTCACAACAATCCTTTCTTTTTTTTATTTTAAATACTATCTAAAAAAATATGTACAAAGAAAATAACGATACCGTTTTAATGCGAAAAGAGGGAAAAGTAGCCGTAGTTACCTTAAACCGTCCAGCACGATATAATGCCATTACAGAGGAATTGAAATGGGGCTTATTACATATTTTTACCGACATTCAAAATGATGATAGTATTAAAGCAGTTGTGTTAACAGGCAATGGCAAAGGTTTTTGTGCAGGGGCAGATATGGCAGATTTACAACAATCTAATTCAGCTGACCCGCAAGCCATTCGAGATAACCTAATCATGGTTTATGGCAACATAGTCCGAATGATTATGCGTTCTGACAAACCCGTAATTGCTGCTATCAATGGTCCTGTAGCAGGAGCAGGATTGGGTTTTGCCTTAGCTTGTGATTTAAGAATTATGGCGAATCATGCCAATATGCGGTATGCATTCATCAATATCGGTTTAGTGCCAGATAATGGGTCTACTTGGTTTTTGACTAGACAGGTTGGCTATAGCAAAGCCTTAGAAATCATTATCGAAGGCGAAAAGATTCCAGCGGAAGAATGTTTGCGTTTAGGCTTGACCAACAAGGTTTGCGAAGCCGATGAATTAATGGACAAAGCCATGACATGGGCAAATAAATTAGCGAATATGCCTACGGTTGCCATTGGTGCAACCAAGCGGATTTTAAACTTCGCGATGAATAACGATTTGTATAATACCGTTACTAGAGAATCCGAAGAACAAATGCCTTTGTTTTCGACACACGACCACAAAGAAGGCGTGACCGCATTTGTGACAAAGCGCAAACCGAATTTTATAGGAAAATAATTTTTGTTAACGATGAACTATGAATGATGAACGATGAACAACCCAAGGTTCAAAAATTCATCATTCATCGTTCATCATTCATCATTTAAATAATATGGATACAGCAACAGCAACAGATTTAAAGACTTTTCGTGCGGAAACCCGCGCGTGGTTAGCAGCAAACTACCCAGAAAGTTTGCGCAGACCTGTTAAAAGCATCGAAAAAGAAATTTATTGGGGCGGACGCAAGCCTTATTTCCACACGCCAGATACCAAATTATGGTTTGAGCGGATGTATGAAAAAGGTTGGGCAGTTCCACATTGGCCAACAGAGTATGGCGGTGGTGGATTAAACAAAGAAGAATTAAAGATTCTAAGAGAGGAAATGCAAGCTTTAGGCTGTCAACCTCCAATTTATAGTTTTGGTATTTCTATGCTCGGACCAGCCTTATTAAAGTTTGGGAACGAAGCACAAAAGATGAAATATTTAAATGAGATTACTGCAGGAAAGGTCTGGTGGTGTCAAGGCTATTCTGAGCCAGGTGCAGGTAGTGATTTAGCAGGCTTGCAAACTAGTGCCGAAGATATGGGCGACCATTACCTAGTAAACGGCCAGAAAGTTTGGACCTCTTATGCGGATAGTGCCGATATGATTTTCTGTTTGGTAAGAACCGACCCAGAAGCGCCAAAGCATTCTGGTATTAGTTTCTTATTGATTGATATGGAAGCAGAAGGCGTATCCACTCGACCAATTAAATTGATTAGTGGAAAATCTCCTTTCTGTGAGACCTTCTTTGATAATGTAAAAGTACCAAAGGAAAATTTAGTTGGTAAATTAAATGCTGGTTGGACGATTGCCAAATATTTATTGACGCACGAACGGTCAATGATTGGTGGTGTTGGGGAATCTAGAAAAGAAACGCCATTAAGCCAAATCGCTATTAAAGAAGTTGGTTTAGAAAATGGTAAATTAGCGGACCCTGTTTTAAGAACTAAAGTAGCGCAATGGATGATGGACGGAGCTAGTTTCAAACTAGCCGTAGAGCGAATTGTAGACGAAGCCAAAGCAGGTCAACAAATGGGCGCTAAATCTTCTTTCTTCAAATACTATGCGACGGAATTGAATAAAGATAAGTACGAATTAATGATGGAATTAGGTGGCTACGATGCCTTAAAATGGGGCGAAGACTATGACGGTGGCAAATTAGCCAGAGACATGTGTCGAACCAAAGCAAATTCTATCGAAGGCGGTACTTCTGAGGTGCAGTTGAACATTATTTCAAAGCGAATTCTTGGACTACCAGGAAAGTAGTTCAGTAGGCAGTAACACAGCTCTCTGAGCTGTGCCGCAGTCGGCAGTTTACAGCAAAAAAGATGAACTATAAACGATGAACGATGAACATTAACCACATCGCTCCTCGTTTTCAAATTCATCATTTATCATTCATCATTCATCATTCAAAAAAATATGGCTTTAGTTTTAAATGAAGAACAACAGATGTTAAAGACCTCCGCAAAGGAATTCTTGGCAGAAAATGCACCTGTTGAAGCATTAAGAAAGTTACGGGACAGCAATGACCCTAAAGGATATGACCCAGCGTTATGGTCACAAATGGCAGAATTAGGTTTTGCAGGAATCGCTATTCCTGAAAATTACGGTGGTTTGGGCTTCGGCTATACGGGCTTAGGACAAATATTGGAAGAAACAGGTCGTAATTTGACCGCTTCTCCATTAATTTCTACCGTTGTTTTAGGCGCATCCTTAATTAACATCGCAGGAAACGAGCACCAAAAAGCAGCTTTATTACCAGCGATTGCAGATGGTAATTTATTAGTCTCTGTGGCGAACGAAGAAAGCAATGCCCACAAACCTTTTGAGGCAGCGACGCGCTTTAGAAAATCTAGCAATGGCTACTCTATTTCTGGTACAAAGAAATTTGTTTTAGAAGGTGGTTCTGCTGATAAATTCATCGTTTCTGCAAAGAAAACGAAGACAAGTGGGTTAACTTTATTTATCGTTGATGCAGGTGCAAAAGGGGTAAAAATCGAGCGCACGCCGATGATGGATAGTCGTAACATTGTAACGGTTACTTTCAGAGGCGCAAAAGCTGCTGCAACGGATATTTTAGGCGCAGAAGGCGAAGGCGCTGCTCCTTTAGAAAAAGCATTGGATATTGCTAGAATCGGTTTATCGGCAGAGATGTTAGGGTCGATGATGGAAGCGTATGATAGAACGATTGCTTACTTAAAAGAACGGCAGCAATTTGGCGTACCAATTGGTGTTTTCCAAGGCTTGCAGCATAGAGCAGCAGATATGTACTGCGAAATCGAAAACTGCAAAGGTTTGGTTATTAAATCTTTACAAGCAATTGATAGCGACTCTAAAGGTTTGGCAATGTACGCAAGTATGACCAAGGCTAAAGTGAGTCAA